>NZ_JAKGAY010000025.1:0-49892 GCF_021532545.1 Halomonas sp. Cn5-12 | reverse complement strand
AGCGACGGTGCCAGCCAGCCCTTAGGTTTGGTGCGATTATTGAAGCGCGGGGCGCGGTAGCGCAGGTTGGCACTGCGGCGGCGACGCCGAAAAGCCGCTCGTTGCTGTAATGCCTTTTTGATCTGAAGGCCGCGATGGACCAGTTCAAACAGGCACAGCATATGCCGCTGCTGACTGTCCGGTTCGCGCATCAGCGCCAGCCCGGTCGTTTTGCTGCCAGGGTCGATGCCCAGGCGAAGCGGTTGCGTCTCGCCACCGACGCGATCCTTGAGCCGAATCGTGAACGGGTAACGCTTATGCACCACGGCACGACCACGCGCCAGCAGCAACCGAGCGCGTTTTTCACTGCACGGCATCAGCGGTTGCTTCTTTTTGTCCAGTACGAAAATCGCCATGCGATTTCCTCCTAATCAATGCCCTTACGGGCCTTGTGTCGCAGGGCTTGCGCCCCGTCTCCCCTCGGGAATGTCGATAACCGGCTCCTGCCTTGTGGCAGCGGTCAAGACCTTCGGCGTTTTACCTTTCGCCCGGGCGGCGTACCGCAGCATGATCTTGACCTTTCAGAGCCACGGACTGAGGAAGCATCCGTGGGTGAGTCTTGGCGACCTGTTACCAACGTAGCGGCTGTACCGCCCGCTTACCCTGGTCAACTAGGCTTGCTTTCACAAGCCTCCGGCTTCAGCCGGAGGTAATTGACAGGTTTTTCTAGTCATACTTTTCCAGCGCCACGGTGGGCAGTTTGCCCACCTCTGGGCGGGCAAAGTAATAGCCTTGCTGCACGGCAATACCCAGCGCCAACAGGCAGCGCGACTCTTCACGGGTCTCGACACCCTCCGCCACTAGCTGGGTGCCCAGGGTGCGGGCCAGTGCCACCATGCTTTTCAGAATGGCTTGGCGGCGGCTATTGCTATCGCACTCCATCACCAGTTCGCGGTCGATTTTTAGCGTATCGGGGTGAAGGTCCGTCAGTAGGTCCAAGTTCGCGTAGCCGTTGCCGAAATCATCCAGCGACGTAGTAAAGCCCATACGGCGATAGCTGTCGATAATTGAGCGCATATGGGCACGATCCACTACGCGCTCGGTTTCAGTAATTTCAAAATTGAGCCGCTCAGTTGGCCAGCCGACCCGGCGTGATGTCTCTAGCGTCGATTGAATGCAGGCTTCCGGCTCGTACACAGCATTAGGCAGAAAGTTAATCGAAAGCCGTTCAGTCATGCCCAGCTCGCTGGCAAGTTCGATTGCCTTTACCCGGCAAGCTTGATCAAAGCGGTACATTAGCTCATCGGTCACTTGACTGAGGATCGAAAAGGCCGACTCTCCGTTTATGCCACGCACTAATGCTTCGTAATAAACCACCTGCCGCTGAGTCACATCTACTATCGGTTGAAAGGCCATCGTAAACGAAAAGGGAACTGGGGTATCGCATCGGTTGCAAACGCCGTCGGCCCTGGCGCAGTGAGGTTGTGCAGTCATTTTTTCCAAGCCCTGGAAGATTCGTTTTTTTCGTATCGAATTATGTCGTCGAGGGGCGTACCACCATGACCACGCCGATAATGGCAATGACCATGCCTGCCAATCCCAGCAGCGGCAAACGTTCATCGAATAGCCACCACGCCTGAAGTGCCGTGACTGGAGGCACCAGATAAAAGAGACTCGCTACACGAGAAGCCTCCCCCTTCTTTATCAAGGCCATTAATAGCAGGATAGCGGCAATTGATAGAATCAGCACGAGCCAGCCAAGCGTTAGAATAAACGTCATACTCCACTCAACTTCCCGGCTTTCAAACAGCAGTGCGCCAAACCCTAAGAGCACACCAGCTGCTATGTACTGAATCACCGCGCCGGACAGCAAGGGCATACTGGTGCAGTAGCGCTTTTGATACAGCGTGCCGAGGGAAATACCTGCCAGCGCTGCCATCACGCTAATCAGTGCCCCTGCACCAAAACCGCTAAACAGGGTACTGCCCAGCTCCAATTTACTGCCTAATACCAAGCTAATGCCGATTAAGCCCAATAATAGGCCTAGCCACTGCTGTTTAGTGAGCCGTTCGCCTAGCAGTGGGCCAGCACAGGTGGCCGTTAATAGCGGCTGAAGGCCGACGAGCAGAGCAGCCAAGCCCGCTGGCATGCCCAAATAAATGCCGTAAAACACACCCCCTAAATAGGTGCCATGGACCAGCAAACCCGATACCGCAATGTGTTTCCATAACCTGGGTGATGAAGGCCAGGAAATACGCATCAGCCACGTCAGTGGAATCAGTAGCATTAGCGTGAGTACAAAACGGATAAATAAGAAGGTGAATGGCTCGGCGTAGGGGAGGCCAAATTTTGCGCCAATAAAGCCAGTACTCCACAACAGAACGAACAGGCCTGGCATGGCAGTCAAACCAAGAGAGGCGGCGTCCTTATCTGTTAACTTTCTGAAATTAATAGACATAATCTTCCTGAAGTAGCATGATTCGTGAGTTGGATGACTTACGCTTTGTTCTTTTTGTTACTGAGTTTTACATAAAAGATTGAACCAGCGCCCAAACGACGCGTCACACTGGGCACATTCATAACGCGTCAATGAGGTTTCTTACCATGCAACGTATGACTGCTCTGTTCTCTGCTGCACTTCTTGCGACGGGTCTGATGGCGGGCACCGCTCACGCCCAACAAGCCGACGGTCAAGCGCAAGACCCAATGGCTACTCAACAAGCCCCGACTCAGGATTTTTCTGATCAGCAGCTACAGCAGTTCGCCGATGCTTCTCAAGAAATCGCCGTGATCTCGCAAGAGTACACCCAGCGTCTGCAGGAAGCAGAAGACGAAGCCACACAACAGGAAGTTCGCGCTGAAGCTAACGACCGCATGATCGAAGTCGTCGAAGATAGCGGCTTGGATGTCGATACGTTCAATGCAATCGGTCAGTCCATTCAGCAAGATCCAGAAATGATGCAGCGCGTTCAAGAGATGGCTAACCAGCCATAAGCGCCATTTCTTAAGTGATTCATCTAAGGCTATGCCGATAGTGACAGATTTTCCTTAACGTGCGAAGTAACTGTCACGCCGCAAGCCGACCAAAGCCCAACGTACATGCGTTGGGCTTTTTTATTAGTCACCATTATTTATCACTACGTTTTCATTCCCCAAGGGTTGTCGATATTGGTTGTTCAAGACAAACTTAGCCCAGGATTGGTTGCCGGATAGCCAGCTAAAGAGACAAAGCGCCCAGCAGGAGAGCGTATGGACGTCGAGTTATTAGAAATACGCCAGCACATGGGGCAGTTTCCCCCGTTTGATGGTTTGTCGGATGAACTGCTGGACGCGATTGCCGAGCAGGTAGAGGTAAGCTACTTCAAAACGGGCAGCGATATTCTGGCGCTCAACGATACCCTCGACGAGCTTTGCTACATTCGCAGCGGCGCAGTTGAAGTCTATCGCCGCCAAGGGGAGCTTTATAACCGCCTAGGCGAGGGGGATATTTTTGGCCACTTTAGCCTGCTGCGTAACCACAAGGTGCGTTTTCCCGCCAAAGCTATTGAAGATACCTTGATTTACTTTATTCCCAATGAGGTATTTCAACGGCTATGCGAAGAGGATGATGACTTCGCTGACTTCGTCGAGTTGGAGCGTCCTCGATTAGAGACCGCCGCCGAGCAGCAGAAGAAGTCTAACGACATGATGGTGACCCGTATTCGTAAGCTGGTCACCCGTTACCCGGTGATGGTCGAATCCACCACCAGCGTACAACAGGCGGCCAAGCAGATTAGCGATGCCCAGGCCTCTGCGGTGCTGGTGATTAATGAAGGTAGCGATAACCCCCGTTACAGCTTCCAGGACAGCGAAGGCAAAACCTGGCAGATGTGCGGTATTCTGACTGACAGCGATTTCCGTACCCGCGTGGTGGCTGAAGGGTTATCGTCCAGCACGCCTATTGGCGAGGTCGTGTCGGAACGGCTAATTACCGTGCAGTCTGATGCTTCAATATATGAAGCAATGCTGACTATGCTGCGTAACAACGTGCATCACCTGCCGGTGCTTTACCGCCAGCGCCCGGTGGGGGTCGTGCACCTTTCCGATATTATTCGCTATGAAACCCAGAGCGGTCTTTATCTGGTGAGCAATATCTTCAACCAGTCCAGCGCCCAGGGGCTTGCCAAGCTAGCGCCAGACGTACGCGCCGCCTTTGTGCGGATGGTACAGGAGGGGGCCAACTCACAAATGGTGGGCAGTGCGCTTTCCACTATTGGGCGTAGCTTTACTCGACGGTTGTTAGAACTGGCAGAAGATACCCTTGGGCCGCCGCCAGTGCCTTATTGCTATATGGTCAATGGCTCCATGGCGCGTAATGAGCAGAGCATTGTCACCGACCAGGATAATGCGCTGATTCTCTCTGATGACTTCGTCCCCGAAGAGCACGACGAGTACTTCCATGCCCTGGCGGCGTTCGTCAGCGACGGCTTGGCCGCCTGTGGCTACACCTATTGCAAGGGCGATGTGATGGCGACCAATCGCCAGTGGCGACAGCCATTGCGAGTATGGAAGCGCTACTTCCAGGACTGGATGGCGAACCCAACGCCCGAGAAACTGCTGCACAGCTCGATCTTTTTTGATCTGGATAGCATCTATGGGGAAGACCTGTTCGTTGAAACGTTGCAGGATTTGATTGCCCAAACGGCTCCCAAGTCGCCGTTGTTCTTAGCCGCTATGGCACGTAATGCGCTCAACCGCACGCCGCCATTAGGCTTTTTTCGCACGTTTGTGATGGAAAAAGATGGCAAGCACAATAACTCCATCAACCTAAAGCGGCGCGGAACGGCACCGATGGTGGATTTGATTCGCGTGCATGCATTGGCCTGCGGTTCCAAAGCGCAAAACTCCTTCCAGCGCTTGGACGACATCAGCAAAACCCAGTTGCTGGCGACCGGTGTCAGCGACAAGCTGAACTATGCGTTCGAGTTTTTGTGCATGTCGCGGATACGCCATCAAATGATCGACCTGCAGGAGGAACGTGAGCCGGATAACAACATCGAGCCCGAAAACGTGGAAGATAGCGAACGCCATACCCTGAAAGACGCTTTTCAGGTGCTGAGCAATGCCCAGAAGTTTTTGAAGTTCCGCTATCCCGTTCCCACCCAACGGCAGGGGCGCTGATATGCACGGCATACGACCGCGCCAAAAAGTTACTCAGGCTGACTGGGCGAGTTATATGGAAGCCCGCGCTGAGCGAGCTCAAGATGAGATGTTGAAGCGCTTTTTCAACACGCCCATGCCTGATCCTGATACGCCCTTGTCAGAAGTGCCCATGGTGGCGCTGGATATGGAAACCACCGGACTCGATGAGCGACGCCATGCGATCGTCAGCATTGGCGTCGTGCCGTTTACGTTAGGGCGTATATCCATGGCTCAGCGCCGTTACTGGGTAGTGAAACCGCCCCGTCCGTTAGATGAGGAATCGATAGCGTATCACCACATCACGCACTCGGAGATTGCCGATGCGCCAGACTTGGATAGCGTGCTAGACGAGCTGTTGGCGGTGTTGGCCGGGCGGGTCGTAGTGGTTCACTTTCGTAATATCGAGCGACCTTTTCTCGATGCGGCGGTGAAGGCGCGCCGTGGTGAGGGGGTGTTGTTTCCCATGATCGATACCATGTCGTTGGAAGCGCGGTGGCATCGACAAACACTGTGGGCGCGCTTTCGCCGCTGGCTGGGGCGTCCGCCGGTATCGATTCGCCTCAACGCCAGCCGCGAGCGCTACGGCTTACCCGTTTACCAAGGCCACCATGCGCTCATTGATGCTCTTGCCACTGCCGAGCTTTTGCAGGCGCAAATCGCCAATCGCTATAGCCCTGAGACGCCTTTAAAAGCGCTGTGGTGTTAGCGCTCGCACCTTCTTTGCATAATAAAACGGGCAGCCCTTGGGCTGCCCGTTGACGTCTTGCCGAGTTGAAGCTGTTACTTACACTGCTTTGGGTTCGCTCATCAAGCCTTTGATGATGGCGTAGCAGGCCACCAGTAGAATGATGGTGAACGGGAACCCGGTCGACACGGCCATGGTTTGCAGGGCCGTCAAACCGCCCCCCAGCAGCAGTGCAATGGCAATCGCGCCTTCGATGATCGCCCAGAACACACGCTGCGGTTTCGGTGCATCGACCTTGCCACCTGCGGTAATGGAGTCGATGACCAGCGAGCCAGAATCCGATGAGGTCACGAAGAAGATGATGACCAGCAGAATCGCAATGAACGAGGTGATCTGCGACAGCGGCAACTGCTCCAGCATCACGAACAGCTGCAGGTCCACACCGGCGTCACGCACGGCTTCGATACCCTGGCTCACGTACTGGTCGATGGCAGTGCCACCGAAGGTCGTCATCCACAGTACCGAGACGACCGAAGGCACCAGCAGCACCGAGATCAGGAATTCACGAACGGTACGGCCACGGGAAACCCGCGCGATGAACATGCCGACGTAGGGTGACCAGGAGATCCACCACGCCCAGTAGAAGGCCGTCCAGCCTTGGCTGAAGTTCGCGTCTTCACGGCCAAACGGGTTCGACAGCGCTGGCAGATGAACCACATAGTTCACCAGGTTCTCGAAGAAACCAGTCGCAATCAGCAGCGTCGGGCCGACACCGATCACGAAGAACAGCAGCGCGGCAGCCATGGCGATGTTGATTTTCGACAGCAGCTGTACGCCCTTGTCGACACCGGCAACGATCGAGCCAGTCGCTATTATCGTGATACCGATGATGAGCAGAATCATCGTGATATCACTTTCCGGCGCGCCAAACAGATAGGTCAAGCCAGCAGCGGCCTGGGTAGCGCCCAGCCCCAGTGACGTGGCCAGACCAAACAGTGTGGCAAACACCGCCAGAATGTCGATCAAGTGGCCCGGCCAACCCCAAACGCGTTCACCCAGTAGCGGGTAGAACACCGAGCGCATGGAGAGCGGCAAGCCTTTGTTGAACGAGAATAGCGCCAATGACAGAGCCACCACGGCATAAATCGCCCACGGATGCAGACCCCAGTGGAAGATCGTTGCCGCCATGCCCAGCGCCGCTGCGCCTGCCGTATCGCCCTCAGCGCCAGCCAACGGTGCCCAGTCGCCACCCTCCAAAGAGGTGCCGAAGTGGGTCAGCGGCTCATTGACGCCAAAGAACATCAGCCCGATGCCCATACCCGCCGCAAACAGCATGGAAAACCAGCCGGTATAAGTGAAATCAGGCTTGGCGTCCGCTCCGCCGATGCGAATCTTGCCCAACGGCGATACGATCAGGCCCAGGCAAAGCAGGACGAAGATATTGGCGGCCAAAATGAAGAACCAAGCCAGATTGCCGGTCAGGAAGCCAAAAACGGCGTCGTAGATCGGCGAAATCGTATCTTGCAGTGCCAAGGTGAGTATGACGAACAGCAGTACCACGAGTGACGAAATGGTGAATACCTTGCCGTGTAGGTCAAGGTTGAAGCCCATTGCACTCGTCGTAATGTTGTCTTGGCCGATCACATAATCGGTATCGATCAGGTTAGCCGGACCATCAGGGGCGGGGATGCCTTCTGATACCGGCTCATCAGCGGGATGCTTAGAGTCAGGATTATCCACGGGAGCCTCTCCATGTCGGACAGAAACCGCCAAACGCACCTGGATGGACCAGCAGTTACCTTCTGGCCAATCACCAATGCGTTAGCAGGCGTGTATTACATCAGTAACAGTAGCAAACGTTGCTTAATCTTTGTTCAACGCGCGGGCACATTAGCACGAAAAAACGTCACATTTACAACGACGACAGAGGGCCGAAGCCCTCTGTCATTTAACGCTCGGGGCAGAGTATGACTAGCCGTTGAGCCACTGCTCGACCACGTCTTGATTCTCTTCTACCCACTGCTTGGCATTTTCGTAGGGGTCGCTGCCATCTTCTTGGTTCATCAGCATCACCTCGCCCATCTGCTCGGGCGTCCACTCGAAGGCATCCAGAATGGCGTAGGCTTCTGGCATGTCTTCTTCCAGACCGCTACGTACGACGGTATGGATCTGCTCGGCACCGCCGTAGACGTTTTCTGGGTCTTCGAGGTATTTCAGATCGAACCGAGCAAACATCCAATGCGGCGTCCAGCCAGTGACGACCACATCTTCTTCGTTTTGGATGGCGCTGGCCAAAGCAGCCGTCATGGTGGCGCCGCTGCCGCTGCGCAGGTTCAGCCCGAGGTCATAGGTATCCACGACCTCTTCGGTGAGTGCCATCAGGCCGGCACCGGGGTCAATACCGATGATCTCGCCGTTGAAGCTGTCGGCGTTGTCGTTCAGATCGGCGATGGAGTCCACGTCGGTGTACTCAGGTACGACCAAGCCGAGTTTGGTGCCATCCAGATTGGGGCCTAAGTCTTCGGTATTGTCACTGACACGCTCCATGTAGTCTGCGTGAGTGGTGGGCAGCCAGGCGGCGACGATGGCATCGGCATCACCCGTGGAGAGGGCTTGGAACATGGCCGCTGCGGACAGCGAGGTCAGTTCCACCTCGAACCCTGCCTGCTCGAGAACCGCAGCAATAACGTTAGTGGAAGCGACTTCAGAGGACCACTCGACATAGGCCAAGTTGACCGTGCCTTGATCTTGGGCGTGGGCCATGCTACCGGCAGCGAGACCTGTGCCAGCGAAGAGGGCTAATGAGGCGAGACGGATGCGGTGATTCAACGTACGAGTTTTCATTCACTTGCTCCCTGTTGTTGGGCAGTGGCGCTCGCCACTGCAGTATAAATAGTGTGTTGTGGTTTAACGTAAATTACCTTTTGGTGCTTTCAGCATGGTCAATCATCACGGAGGGATCAAATGCCATGGCCAACGCAGCGCCAAGATCGGCTATGAGCGGCGCGATTTGCGCAGCGACTGCGTCAGACGATCCAGCAGCATGGCTAGAATGACCACGGCAATCCCGGCTTCGAAGCCATCCCCTGGACGCAAACGCTGAATGGCTCGCCAGACTTCGCTACCCAAACCATCGGCGCCGATCATGGCGGCAATGACCACCATCGACAGTGCCAGCATGATGGTTTGGTTGATGCCCGCCATCACCGTGGGCAGCGACAGCGGCAACTGCACTTTGAACAGTTTTTGGCCTCGCGTGGCACCGTAGGCGTCGGCAGCTTCGATGAGTTCGGTCGGCACTTGGCGGATGCCCAGTGTGGTAAAGCGAATGGCGGGCGGCATGGAGAAGATGACCGTGGCAAAAATCGCCGACACCGAGCCAATGCCGAAAAACGGGATGGCAGGGATCAGGTACACGAACGCGGGCATGGTCTGCATGAAGTCCAGCACGGGCATGATCAGCCGGTAGAGTCGCTCGGAAAGCGCCGCGGCGATGCCTACGGGCAGCGCGATGACCACCGCCACCAGTGTGGCAATCACCACCAGCGTCAGCGTCTCGATCATGGGGTTCCAAAGCCCTAGGTTCCAGATCAAAGCCAGCCCGGCAACCGCACCAATGGCCAGGCGAGTGCTGGCGAGTTTCCAGCACAGCAGTGCAATAATCGCCAGTAGCGCCCACTCGGGCAGCCACATTAGGCCATCGTTGAGGCTGTTGATCCCCGTCTGTGTCACGCGGGAAATGCCGCGGGTAACCACCGAATATTCACTTGTCAGCCACGTCAGGCCGCTTTCGATCCAGCTACCTAAAGGAATGCGTGTTATCTCCATTACTGTTCTCCTGCTCGTGCCAGTTCATCCAGGACTGCGCCTTTCACTACAACGCCCAGCAGGCGTTGCTGCTCATCCACCACGGCAATCGGGTAACTCTTTTCGCTAAACATGGCGAAGAGGTTTTGCAGCGGCTCGTCTGGCGGCACTTTGCGGAAATCTTGAGTCAGATGGCCGGTAATGGTCTCGGCTTTTGCCTCAATGGCGCGGCTGGCAGCGTCCGCTTCCAGCAGGCCTAACAACTGACGGTCACGGTCTGTGACGTAGATGGAGTCAATGCTGTGATCCCGCATCCTATGCAGCGCTGTACGTGGGCCATCGCTGTCGCGTGCGGTGGTGCGTACCGGGCGCATGGCGCTCTCGGCGGTCAGAATGCGCGAGCGGTCCACCCCTTCAATAAAGCGGCGGACGTAGTCATCGGCGGGCTTGGTCAGAATCTCTTCTGGCGTGCCAATTTGTACGACTTCACCATCTTTCAGCAGCACGATGCGGTCGCCGATATTGAGCGCTTCATCGAGGTCGTGGGTGATGAAGACGGTGGTCTTCTGCATTTTGCTTTGCAGCTGCAGTAGCTCTTGCTGCATATCCTTACGGATCAGCGGGTCGAGGGCCGAGAACGCCTCGTCCATTAAGAGCACGCTGGCATCGTTCGCCAGGGCGCGAGCAAGCCCAACGCGTTGCTGCATACCACCTGATAGTTGATTGGGGTAGGCGTCTTCCCAGCCTTCTAAGCCCACCTGCTTCAGCGCGTTATGAGCAATCGACTGGCGCTCCGATTTTTCGACGCCGCGAATTTCCAGGCCGAACTCGGCATTCTGTTGAACTGTGCGATGGGGGAAAAGCGCGAAGTTTTGAAAGACCATCGAGAAATGACGGCGGCGGCACTCCAGCAGCGCTTTTTCACCCAACGTGGGGATGTTCTCTCCGTCGATGATGATCTCGCCTTCGGTAGTATCGATCAGGCGATTCAAACAGCGAATCAGCGTGGATTTACCCGAGCCAGACAGGCCCATGATGACTAGTAGTTCACCTTCGTAGACGTCGAAGGAGATATCGGAAAGGCCGAGGGTTTGGCCGGTTTTTTCGAGAATCTCAGGGCGTTTGAGGCCCTGGTCGCGTAACTCGAGGGCTTTTTTGGGCTGTTTGCCAAAGACCTTGCTCAAGCCGCGTACCTGAATTTTGACAGGGCGTGTCTCGTCCATCAGCGGTGCCTTTTGATTGAATGAGCAGCCTTGTGTCGTTACTCGATGCGCTTACCTGCGGCATTTACGTGCTCCCTGCAAGCAGCGACACAAAACGGTTCATAAGTAGAAGGTTGGGTTATGTTTAATGAATTATTAAAAATTATTATACATAAATGGACGGGATGTGTCACAACGCGCCCGCCAGCCAGGCCATATTACGCCACATGTGCCATTTTGAACCCCCGTCCATGACCCTGTCGTGACAGCGAACGGTGGCTGTGATTTTTCAATAAGCTATTGTTTTTTTTTAAATATAAATGTATTTTTTTAATGTTGGCATGAAGTGTGAATGTACCTTTTTAGAAAAGCTTGGCAAGTGACGCAAGCACGTTAGTCGAAAAAGGAGGCAATCTTTATGGATAAACAAGTGAGCCAATCGCGCAAGCGTCCACGTGTGCTGATACTGTGCATGTTAGCCGCAACCGTCAGCACCTTGGCCCTGGCGGGGTGTGGCAACGGCGAAGATGAAATGCCCCCGGCGCAGCAACCTGACACCATGGAGCAGGATGCGACGACCACGACGGCTCCGGCTACCGGGAACGAGCCTACCATGGCAGACGAGCTGATGAATGAAGACCCAGGCTTGGGCGAAGATCCCGCGGCGACGCAAGAGCCAATGCCGGGTGAGAATACGCAAACGGGCGCTGTCAACGATCCTGAAGAGAATCCTGGTTTCGGTGAAGGCACCGATCCCATGCCCGGTGCTAGCGAGACCACTACCGACGACGTTAACAGTACCGATGATGAAGACGACATGACTAACGGCCAATAGCCGTCAACGCTCCCTACGATGGTAAGCCGGCCCAGCTGTCTGTTCCCTGCGGCTGCTCCACACGGTTTATCATCCTTTCGCCCCCGCGCCCGCGGGGGCTTTTTTGCTTGTTTAAAGCGTATGACGGTGAGTTTGGGCGGTTGCAAGTTACCAGTCAGCCGCTAAGGTTAGGGGGAGCAGACGCTGCTTTGGCGGCTGCTAGCCCATGAACAAGGAAGGAGAATGGACATGATGTCACGATTACGCAATGCGCGTGGGACGGCGCTACTGTTGAGCGCACTGCTCATGGCGGGCGTGCTGACAGGCTGCGGTGATTCCGAAGCACCGACCACCGATTCGAAAGTACCGACCGACGAACCTCAAGAACCCATGGATACCGGCCCCATGGCGAATGATGGGCAAGCGACACGTGAGTCGACCGGCGATGGCGTGAGTGACCCGGAGTAAGCATGAAAAAGCCGGTCGGCGAGTGCGACCGGCTTGGACTTACTCCTCGCTATCTTCCAAACGCCGATAAAGAGTGCGGCGGGCGATGCCTAATACTTCGGCCGTCCGCCGTTTATTTCCCCCTGTCGCTTCCAACACTTTGCGAATATAGCGCTTTTCCACCTCTTCCAAACTTGGCCAACGGGCAGGCGCGGGTGCCGGAATTTGCGTGCCTGGCAGTACCTCCCCGCTTAGAGTGGGCGTCGTGTCGGTACTGCTCTTTTGCTGGCTGGACTGCTCGCGCAAGCGCTCGGGGAGATCCTGATGCTGCAGTACGCCCGCTTCGCTGAGCGTTACCGCGCGCATGATCGCGTTCTCCAACTCGCGCACGTTGCCGGGATAGGAGTAGTTCAATAGGCTATTGAGGGCCTCTGGCTCGATCTGTTCGATCTGTTTGCCTTGGGCTTCTGCGTGCTTATCAATCAGTGCGAACACCAAGTGTTCGATATCCGTGCCGCGCTCGCGTAGCGGTGGAATGCGCAGTGAGAATGTCTCTAAGCGGTAGAACAAGTCACTGCGAAAGTTCTCCTGCTCAATCTCTTTTTCCAAGTGGCGGTGCGTAGCGGCAATGATGCGCACATCTACTGGTTCCTCACGCTCGCCGCCCACGGGGCGAACGGTTTTCTCTTGCAGGGCGCGTAGTAGCTTGGCCTGCAGATTGATCGGCATTTCGCCAATCTCATCGAGAAACAGGCTGCCGCCCTGGGCGCTATGAAACAGTCCTTTTCTGGCCTCGTTAGCACCGGTAAAGGCACCTTTCACATGACCAAAAAACTCGCTCTCCATCAAGTCGGCGGGAATGCTGGCACAGTTAACGGGAACGAAAGGCGCTTCGTGGCGGCTACTTTCTTGATGAATCGCTCGGGCCAGCAGCTCTTTACCCGTGCCGCTTTCACCCAGGATCAAAATAGGTGCATCGCTTTTGGCTAATCGAGACGCATCGTGGAACAGTGACTGCATGGCTTGGCTTTTACCCACAATACCGTGGAAGTGACTGAGTTCCGTATCGTGGGTAAGGGACAAACGCTGTCGCTCCAGTACGCGAAATACGGCTTCGCGGATAGCATCTAAATCAAGTGGCTTAGTTAAAAAATCATCTGCGCCAAGCTTTAAGGCTTCTACCGCCTGGTCAATCGTGCCAAACGCGGTAATGACAATAATGCCTAGCTCGCTGCCACTCTGGCGTAGCTGCTGCAGCAGTTGAATGCCCGTCATGCCGGGGAGCCGTACATCGGTAATCATCATGGCCACTGGCGTGTGGCTAAGCAGGGCAATGGCCTCTTCAGCGCTGGGGACACCCAGTGTGTCATAGCCCGCGTCGTTGAGCTCTTCCTCTAATAACTCACGGATAGCGGCGTCATCTTCCACCACCAATAACGGTAAAAGGTGTTCCTGATGGGTCACAAACGTCGTCCTCAAGCGGATGCGGTTTCACTAAGGGGAAGCGTAATTTCAAAGCCAGCACCGCCAAGCGCGCTGTCAAATACGCCAATCGTCCCACCGTGGTCGTTAATAATGCGGTGCACCATCGATAGTCCCAAGCCGCTGCCCTGGCCCACCGGCTTGGTGGTGAAAAAGGGGTCGAACACTTGATGATGATGCGAAGTCGGTATGCCTGACCCGTTATCTTCGACCCATACCGTAAGCTCGTCGCTGTGCGACTGGGCGCGAACACGAATATGGCTAACGTCCGGGGCTTGGGCGGCGTTGCGTAATAAGTTGGTCAGCACCTGCACAATTTGTTGACCGTTAACTAATAAATGGGGGGGAGGGGACGGAAGATCAATATCCAGATAGATATTTCGTGGTTCCAGCTCCTCCTCGACTAGCTCGCTGGCACTAATGATAAGCTGGTTAAGGGCTTGGTGTCCTTTCTCCACGTTATGTTGTCGACCTAATTCCATCAGTTGGCGAACAATTTCGACGATTCGCTCTACCTCGCCGCGAATCCGGCCAAGCCTAGCACGCTCGTCGTCGCCAATCGTATCCCTGCGGGCCAACCGCTGGGCCTGGCCGTTGATGACTGTCAGCGGTGCGCCAATTTCGTGGGCCACCCCGGCGGCCAACACGCCAAGCTCTGCCAGCTTTTTGGATTTGCGCAGGCGTTTTTCCAGCTCGATTTCTCTCCGTTGGCGAGCATCGATATCACGATCTTTTTCGGCCATAGCGTCCAGCATGCCGTTCAAGCCCGACGCTAAACGGCGATACTCCGTCGGGCCGTCTACTGTGGCCCGTTGGCTGCGGTCGCCATCTTCCACTAGCAGCATGACGCGCAACAGACGGTTGAGCGGCCGCTCGATGTAGTGACGAAACCCCCACCAAATGCTGAACACGATGCCCGCCGCGCCAATCACGAAGACCAGCACGGCCACAATGCTGATAAACCCGGTGTAATTCTCAATGCCGGTATTGAGTCGGTTGACCTGCAGCACCCCTTGCACAGTGCCATCTTGGGTGCGTAGTGGCGTGAGAGCAGAGTAGTAGGTCCAACCTTCCTGTTGTCGGTAGCTGCTGTGCAGGTCGTCGCGCTCGATGACCTGCTGAATCTCTTCCGGTGTGAACAGATCTTTACCCAGCCCAAGGCCGTATACCTCACGGCCTTGGGTATCGAATACGTAGGCCCCGTAGATGCGGTGAAACGAAAACGCCGACTGCAGCGCCTCTTCTAGCGGCGTGGCGCTGTCTCGAGCCACCGCATAGCTCAACGACGTGCTCAGCGCGCGAGTAATGATCTCGACTTCGGTTTGCAGCTTGGAGCGAACGTTGTCTTCCAGCGATTTGATCGCCACCAGACTAAACACCACCAGGATCACGAAGAGCGGCACGATGACCGTTAAGATGATGAGGTTACGTAATCGCATCGTGCTTCCTGGTGGTGTCTCGGGAGTCGAACAAGGTTAGCGCTGTGTGGGCGTCAAGCGATAAAGGCTGCCTTGGCCGCCGTCGGTTAGCAAATACATCGCTTCATCTGGCCCTTGGCGCACATCGCGAATACGGCCGATCTCACCTTCTAAAATCAGCTCTTCACCGGCCACTTGGCCCTCTTCAAGGGTAAGGCGCAGCAGCTTTTGGCTGCCCAGACCACCCGCCAGCAGGCTTCCTTGCCAGGGCTCAAAGGCATCGCTAGTCACCTCGGCAAGACCTGAGGGGGCAAAGCGCCCATCAAAGCGATACACCGGGTCAACCATGCCAGGCTTAGATTCAACGCCTATCGGCTCGTTGGTACTATAGTCATTGCCTAAACTCACCTCCGGCCAGCCGTAGTTATTGCCAGGCACAATCTGATTCAGCTCATCACCCGTTCGCGGGCCGTGCTCGGTGGCCCAAGGTTCACCATTGCTGAGAACGGTCATGCCCTGAATATTGCGATTGCCCATGGTGTAAATTTCATCCAGTGTATCGTCGTCATCCACAAAGGGATTATCGCCAGGGGCCTCTCCGGTCTCGGTGAGCCGAAGGGTAGAGCCTGCGTGGTCATCGCTGGCCTGAGCGCGAGAAGGGTCTACGCCGCGGTCTCCGATGCTCATCAGCAGCGTGCCATCTTTGAGCCATGCCAAACGGGAGCCGTAGTGTCGGCCGGGAGAGGAGGCGCGATCCTGCTCGAAAAGGTGCTCAACGTCGCCTAACGAATCCCCTTTCCACTTAACGCGGGAGAGCGCTGAACGGCTGTTATCGCCCTCAGGCTTGCTCCAAGTAAAGTAGATCCAATCGTGCTCGCCATCGCCAAACTCAGGGTGCAGGGCCACATCGAGCAGGCCTCCCTGGCCGTTTTGGCTGACGCGGGGCATGCCTTCAAGCACTTGCGTTTGCCCGTCAGAGTCAACGAGATTTAACTCACCGCTGCGCTCGCTCACCAAGTAGCGACCATCGGGAAGAAACGCCACTGCCCAGGGGTTCGCAAAGCCATTGGCCACGCGCTCAATGGTAATAGCGAAGTGGTCGGTTTCCAGGGCATCATGAACCACCTCTGCCTGGGCAGTGCTGGCAAGCATCAGCCCCACCAGGGAAGGAGCCACCCAGCGTTTAGCCTGTAAACGTAGCGAGCGGTGTGGGGTCATCAACGGCGTAGCGTATCGAGTTGGCATCGAGTGTCCTCTGTTAGCGCTGGATCAGAGTCTAAGTCTAGCAGTGACTGCCGTAAGCGGCCGGGGGTTCCCCGGCGCTACATCAACAGTGCCAACAGTATCGGTAAATAGATCAGCGCCATGAGCGTTGAGCAGAAGACTAAACTGGCCACATAAGCGGGGTCGCGCCGGGCGCGCTGGGCAAACAGATAGTTGAATACCGCCACGGGCATGCACATTTGCACCACCAAAATGCTCTGCGCCAGCGGCGGTAAGCCAAGCCAACCAGAAATAAACCAAGCGGCAGCGGCGGCCAGAGGGATACGGATCAAGCTAAAGCCAACCCCTGAGCGTAAGTTTTCCACCTGAATACTAGCGAGCGATACACCGAGGGTGATGAGCATCAGCGGTACTGTGAACCCAGACATTAAATCAACGGTGTTGGCCATCCATAGCGGGAGCGGCGTGTCGGTCAACAGCAGGGTCATGGAAATTAAGATGGCATAAACCGTGGGGGTTTTAATCAGCGTTTTAATCGGGTTTCCGCTACTGCTGAGCACGGCTCCTAAGGTGAACTGAAACAGCGATACCGTCACCATCACCGTAATACCGTAAGCAAAACCTGCGCTGCCGAAAGCGTAAAGCACGACAGGCAGCCCCATATTACCCGTGTTGGGATACATCATCGGCGCGATCAGTACCCGCCAATCTCGACGCAGCAGTTTGGCCACGGCAAAGCTGGCTGCCCCCATGCTGATAATGACCAGCGCGGTGGCTAACATCATCTGCCCAAAGGTGCCGGCATCAATGTTGGCACCAGAGAGCGACGCCAGTACCAGCGCAGGGGTACCAATGTTGAATACCAAACGCGTAATAAAATCGACGGGGTAGGGTTGCCCAAGGCGAACCCATAAAAAACCCAGCCCGGCACCGGCCAGCACTGGTGCCATGACGGCGAAGAGTTCAGCGAGCATTAACGTTCCTTGACGATCATCGGTCGCCTATTGTGGGTAATTAGGCGGCTAACTGGCAAGGCGAATTGCTAATGGGCGTAAACGGCGTTTGCGTGGGTTTGCCACTCGTTAGGCACCTGGTCACGCAGAAAGTCTAGCAGCGCATTGACCCGGCGGGAGTGATGCCCATAGGCATACAGCAGCGTCACGGGTAAGGGGGCGGGCTCCCAGCCGGGCAGGCAGTTGACCAGATCCCCAGGGTGGTGGCGTTCGCGTTTCTCGACCACCCAGTGGGGCAGCAGGCCGATCCCTTGGCCATAGGCAATGGCATCGATGTGCAACGCCGTGAGATCTACCCGGAGCCGCGAGCGGGGCGCGTTGAACAGGTAGTCGGCGTGTTCGGGGTGATGCAGCAGCAGGCCGCTAGAGGCAGTATCCAACAAGTCGATCCAGGCATGCGCATCCAGCTCTTGGGGGTGTTGCGGTGTTCCCGCGTGGGCCAGATAGTGTGGGTTGGCGTAGAGGCCGCGGGTGAGGTGGCCCAAGCGCTCTTGATTCAGCCCACACTCATGGGTAGCGCCTAGCCAGATATGCACGCTATTGCTGTGCATTTTACTAGGCGGCGTTTCCCGGGTGTGCAAGGTCAGCTCGACCTTGGGGTAGCGGGTCAGAAACGCATCCACGACGCCCGCCATCCAGCCTCGGGCCAGCGCACCGTGTACCTCCAGCGTCACTTTACCGCTGATCTCCTCGCGAAGTTCTGCCAGCGCCTCTTGGCTGTGGGCGGCCATGGCCAGCAGCTCGGTGCAGTACTGATGAAACAGCAGGCCCGCTTCGGTGGGAATCAAACGGTTCGCCTGGCGACGCAGCAGCGGCTGGTTCAGCCGGGCTTCTAGCTGACTAATGCGCCGGCTTAACGTGGATTTAGCAAGCCCGAGCTTCTGTGCGCTGCGCGTCAGGCTGCCGGTGGTCATCACATCGGCAAAAGCGGCGAGTTCATCAAAATCGTACATAGTCGGGGCCACTGGGGGAACGAGGTCACGCCATTGTGCCACTTAATTGTTTGAATGAAAATAATTGCCATTTGTGTTCCGGTTGGTTGAACGCACCGTCCCGCCTCTTTGTGCAAAGAGTATGCAAAAATACAAATGCTAATAATTCGTATTTAACTATAAGTGCTCTTTCAATTCAAAGGAACCCGCTATGTCTTTACGTTTGCGCCGTACGCTGCTGGCCAGCGCTATCTCATCTCTCGCCTGCGGGGCAGTTGCGGCTCAAGAAACGCCTCAGCTCAACGATATCGTGGTCACCGCTTCTGGCTTTGAGCAGCAAATTAGCAGTGCGCCCGCCTCAATCAGCGTCATCTCCCGCGAAGAGCTGGAGCGTGGTCACTATCAAAACGTCACCGATGCGCTGCGGGATGTCCCCGGCGTGGTAGTGACTGGAGGCGGGGCAGGCGATAACGGCAATGACATCTCCATTCGCGGTATGCCTTCCCAATACACGCTGATTCTGGTGGATGGCCGCCCACAAAACTCCCGCGAATCACGCCCCAACGGCAGCGCAGGCTTCGAACAGGATTGGCTGCCGCCGCTGCAAGCCATCGAGCGTATCGAGGTGGTGCGCGGGCCGATGTCAACGCTATACGGCTCCGATGCCATCGGCGGGGTGATCAACGTGATTACCCGCAAGGTAGCGGATACCTGGCACGGCAATATCCAGCTCGATACCGTGCTGCAGGAAGACAGCGCCTCCGGCGACAGCCGCCAAGCCAACTTCTACCTAAGCGGGCCGCTGGTGGCGGATCGTTTAGGCCTGCAGCTGTATGGCCGCACCTCAGAACGCGACGAAGACGATATTGAAAACGGCTACGAAGAGAAGAGCTTGCAAAGCCTGACCGCACGGCTAAGCCTGGCCGCCAGCGATAACCACGACTTTACTGCAGAAGCGGGGATCACCGAGCAGGACCGCCGCTCGCTGGTTGGGCGCTCGGCGCCTGCGGAAGGGTGCCGTGGCGGCTGCACCGATAGTATTGGTGAATACACCAATAGCCATGTAGCGCTGACCCATAGCGGCCGCTTCGAGTGGGGCACCAGCGAAACCTTCGTACAGCGTGAGCGCAGCGAAAACCAATCGCGGGATATCGAGATTACCAACACCACCGCGAAAACCAGCGCAGTGATTCCCTTGGGTATGCACATGCTCACCGTCGGCGCGAGCTGGGAAGAGGAGTCGCTGGAGGATGGCACCACCAACCAAATCTCCGACCGTACGGCGGTTGAAAACAGCCAGTGGGCGCTGTTTATGGAAGATGAGTGGATGCTGACAGACGCCTGGGCACTGACAGGCGGGTTGCGCTTGGACGATGACGACAACTACGGCAGCCATCTGAGCCCGCGCCTTTACAGCGTATGGAAGATGACGCCGGAATGGACGCTGAAAGGCGGCGTATCCACCGGCTACCGTTCCCCCAACCTGCGGGAAATTACCCCGGACTGGGGGCAGATCAGCCGTGGCGGTAATGTTTATGGCAACCCTGACCTTGAGCCGGAAACCTCGCTCAATAAAGAGATTGCCCTGCTGTACGGCAGCGACGCAGGCCTGAACGGCAGCCTGACGCTGTTCCATAACGATTTCGAGGACAAAATCACCCGTATCGCCTGCCCGATCAATATTTGCAATGCAGGCCCGAACCAGTTCGGCAGTGACCCCACGTACCGGGTCAATATCGACGATGCAGTGACGCAAGGGGTCGAGGCCAGTCTGAGCGCACCGTTGAGCGATACGCTGGCGCTTACCGCCAGCTACACCTTCACCGATTCCGAACAGAAAAGCGGTGAGTACGCCGGCGAGCCGCTGACCCAGCTGCCCCGCCACCAAGTGTCGGCCACGCTAGATTGGGATGTGAACGCACGGCTTAGTCAGTGGACCAAAGTGAGCTACCGGGGCGAGGAGAGCCAGCCCACCACCGGGCCGTCGCAAAGCTCGATTGTCGCACCGTCTTACACCTTTGTGGATGCGGGTATTGGCTATCAGCTCAACGATAGCACCACGGTGAACGCCGGAATCTACAACCTGTTTGATGAGCGCATCACCTACGACGAATACGGCTATGTGGATGACGGCCGCCGGGTGTGGCTTGGCCTGAACGTTGCTTTCTAAAAACGTTGCTTTCTAAACATACTGTTATTAGGCGATAGACGCGGCCACCGATGGGTGGCCGCGTTTTTTGTGCCCGCGACCAGCCCCGCCACCGGCGAGGAGAGCAGCGCATCCTCCAGGGAGTTCGCCGTGCCGACCAGGTTAATCTCTTGATAAATCGGCTCCCGGTTGACGCTGGCCAGTTCCACCCATGGGGCCGATTGGGCCAGGGCATCGCCAGCAACGAGTGAAAAGCCAGTAGCAGCACTAAGCGAGCTAAGGGAGGCGGGCGGGCAAGTAAAGGCACCGTCATAACAGGTCGTATCCTCACTTAGGTGAAGGGCGGTCAAGGTGTAGGCGAGCAAGTCACGTTCCTTGCCCATACTACCCAAGCGCATGCGTTGACATAGATTAAAACCATGAATGATCGCCATAGAGGAAAGCTACTGTAGTGGCGCTTCACGCAAAGCACGTCACAAACAGCACGTCATAAAAAAGCCCCGGCGCTTAGCCAGGGCAGTAAGTGAGCATGGAAACAGTAAGCAGAAACTACATGGGCGTCTGTTTAGAACTCATAGCGAGCAGAGAGCCACAAGCGGCGACCCTCTTCGCTGTTGGCGTAAACGTTGCCGAAGCTGGTGCCATCGCCGTAGGCGCGGTAGTCGACAAAGTCTTTGTCAAATAGGTTGTAGAGGGTGGCGCTGACGTTAAATTGGTCGGTAAACGCGTAACTGCCGCCTAGGTGAAACAGCGAGTAGGCTTTGAAATCCCCCAGGTCAGCGAAGGAGGGCGCGCCCCTAACACGTTCACGGTTGCGATAACGCTCGCTGCGGTACTCGGCAGAGAGCCAAGTATCTAGCTTCGGTGTCGCCTGCCAACGCAGCGTGGCGTTCAGTGCGTGTTCGGGCGTATCGGTCAGCGGTTCGCCACGATTATTGCCGCTTTTCTGCTCGCTATCGGTGTAGGTGTAATTAGCGGATAAGCGCCAATCGGGGGTGAATTGATAGCTGGTGGAGAGCTCGACCCCCTGAGTCACCGCTTCATCGATATTCACGTCCTGGCTATACACGCCATCCGGGATAAGCGGGTCGTTTTCAATCAGGATATCGTTGCCGCTGGCAATTTTATCGTCGAACTGGTTGTAGAACAGCGTCGCGCTGGCGGTAAAGCCTGTTTGGCTATCGTAGTGCGCGCCGATTTCGCTGCTGGTGCTGGTTTCCGGCTCAAGGTCCGGGTTGCCGATCGTCAGGATCGTGCCTTGGCCGGTCACCCCGTTAATACCCGAGTGAAGGTCATTCAGGGTCGGGGTCTTGTAGCCACGGCTCACACCGCCTTTTAGCGTCCAGTTCGGCGTGGTGTTCCAGACTAAATAGCTACGGGGGCTGAACTGGCTGCCAAACGCATCGTGATGGTCGTAGCGGCCGCCCAGCGTCAGCGCGAGATCATCACGCAGCATCCACTCGTCTTCCGCAAAGAGCGACCAGGTGGTTTGCTCGAAAGTCTCATTGGCCAAGCCATCATCCAACTCAGCATCCCACCACTGTAGGCCAACGGTGGTCATGTGGTTACCCAGCGGCATAATAAACTTGCTATCCAGTACCGTATTGGTGGTTTCCAGCTTACGCGGGGCACCGCCAATAATGCTGGGGAAGCCCTCATAGGCAACACCCTCTTCACCGGGAATCGTACGGCCAGTGGTTTCCGTGGTGTTACGCATTAGGCTCGATTCCAGCGTGCCTGTGGCAAAGCGTCCAGTATGGCCGATAGCCACCTGTTCCCGCTCAAAACGCAGCTCGTCGGCATAGCCGTTTGCCACGCCAGGGTTGGGCGCACAGCTGCGGGTACGGCCGTCCAACGTGCCGAGTTGGCACTCGTCGTTGTTGTAGCGCTGGCGGTTCACTTCCCCGTCCAGCCAAAGGTCGTGGCTGTCGTTAGGCGTCCAGGTTAGTTTGCCGCCCAGGTTGTACACATCGCCCTCTACCGGGCTAGGGCCACGCTGGCTCACCTCAACCGGGTTGCCGTTAGCGTCGGTGTAGACAAGCTCTGATGCGTCACGCTCATACAAACGCCCGCGCAGTTGAACGCCCAGCGTGTCCTCTACCAGCGGGCCGCTGGTGTAGAGGTTAATTTCACGGCGGTCGCCAAAGTCACGATCTTCATTAAAGGTACTCTCGATGCCGACCGAGCCAACCCATTCGCGGTCTACTCGGCGGGTAATAATGTTGATCACGCCGCCCATGGCATCTGAACCGTATAGGGTGGACATCGGCCCGCGAATCACCTCAATACGCTCAATGCTGGAAACCGGCGGGAAGAAGCTAGTCGAGGTTTCGCCAAAACCGTTAGGCGTGACGCTTCCAGCCGCATTTTGGCGGCGGCCATCAATCAGGATTAGCGTGTAGTCGCTGGGCATACCGCGAATGCTGATATTGCTGCCGCCGGTTTTGCCCACCGAACCGCCGACATCTACCCCTTCTACATTACGCAGTGCATCAGCCACGCTGGTAATGCGTTCGCGCTGAAGCTCTTCTCTGGAAATAACCGAGATACTCGCCGGAGCATCCACCATTGCCTGCTCAAACCCACTGGCAGAGACAACAATGTTATCCAGTTGCGCTGATTCTTGCGCATTAGCCACCGAGGCAGTAACGCTAAGCGCGATGGCACTGGCGAGGGCGGTGCGAGTAAAGCGTGGCATGGCGATCCCCTGATATGAGTCTTGTTTGCTAATGAAACTGATTATCAAATGAGTTGCGGATTCTAAGAAGAAAAGTTCCCACTTGCGAGATGGTTTGATCGAACATAGTGTTGCTATTAATGGAACAGTGACGGGTAGGGAGCGCTTGCCTATAAAAGTTTGCTAGACCGCTAACTAATATGGGCAGCCTAACGTTGCAGTAACTGCAACACCGCATTCGATGTAATAGGAGTGCAAGTGTTTTTGAGAATCGTTACTATTGAATTAACGGTTAATCAGGAGAGGCTCACATGCGACACACGTTACTGCAGCGCGGTTTACTAGGGATGGTGATGGGCGGCTTGCTGGTGGGCACCGCCCAAGCGCACACGCTGGAGACGGCTTACGGCGACGTGGAGGTTGCTGATAACCCGGAGCGTGTCGTCACGTTGCATGAAGGCGCGCTGGATGCCGCGCTGGCGGCGGGCGTGACCCCAGTAGGGGCGGTAACCACCCGTGGCGGCGACAACGTGGCGGAATACGTAACCGACTACCTCAGCGCGAACGAGCTAGAACACCCTGAGATTGTGGGCGTCGTGCGGGAAATCAATATTGAAGCAGTGCTGGCCCAGCAGCCGGACCTGATTCTAGCCGCAGCACAGCTTCCGGAGGAGCAGTACCAACTGCTATCGCAAATTGCCCCTACCGTGGTGCCCCACACGCAACCACTGGCGGCCGACAACTGGGAAGCCGAAGCGCGCCTGTTCGGCCAGGCCTTGAACCAGGAAGAGGCCATTGACGAAGCGATCAGCGCCGTCGATCAGCGGGTCGACACGATGGCAGAGGCGGTGGCTGACGCCGACGTAGGCGACAACGCCTACCTGGTGCGTTGGATGCCCGGCGGCCCCATGGTGATGTCGGAAAAACTGATTGCCACTGGCCTGTTGGAGCGCGTCGGCCTGGACGTTCAAGGCGGCGAGCTGATCGGTGAACGGGGCGTTCACAGCGACGTATTAAGCCTAGAAAACCTCTCTCAAGTAGACGGCGACTGGCTGTTTTTGGCCACGCTAAATGATGACGGCCAAGCCGCGTTAGATAGCGCCAAACAGAGCCCCGCCTTCAACCGCTTGAACGTGGTACAGAACGAACGAGTGGTGCCGGTAAACGGCCAGCTCTGGAGCAGCGCCAACGGCCCGCTGGCGGCCCAGGCGATTCTGGATGACATCGAGAATGCCTTGTTGCCGTGATGCTACTTACCAAGGCAGGGAGTAGCGCCAGGTGGCGCTGTTCATCCCGACACTGGATGCTGATTCTACTCACCGCCCTTGTGGCGGTGAGCGTCGTTAGTTTATTGATAGGCGCAGGCAGCGTTGGCCCCCGGCAAGTGTTAGGGCTGCTAAGCGGTAGTGATCACGCGGAAGCGCGTTTTATCGTCTGGGAGCTGCGCGTCCCCCGCACGCTCATTGGCATTGTCGTTGGCGTGGCGCTAGGCGTGGCGGGTGCGCTGCTGCAAGCGGTTTCACGCAACCCGCTGGCCGAGCCGGGCTTGTTGGGCGTGAGCGCTGGCGCTGCGTTTGCTGTTTCCCTGGCGCTGGTATTAGGGGCCAGCGCGGCCACTTTACGCATTCCCGTGGCCCAGCTAGGCGCGCTGATCGGCTGCGTGTGCGTGCTCGGCGTGGCGCGGCTGCGCGGTGTGGGGAATGACCCGGTGCGCTTGGTGCTGGCCGGTGCCGCGTTTTCGGGGCTACTTGGTTCGCTCAGCGCCCTGATGCTGCTTTACGACCAGCGCGCCGCCGACGAGATCCGTTTTTGGGTGGTGGGCAGCTTGGCAGGAAGGCGACTGGACGATTTATGGGCCGTGCTGCCAAGCCTGTTGATAGCAGGAGCGGGCGTTGTATTGATTGCCCGGCCGCTGGCCGCGCTGGCGCTAGGGGAGCGGGCCGCCAGCGGTTTAGGGCACCACCCTGGGCTGATTCGCTGGCTGGCGGTGGGCTGCGTGGCGCTATTAGTCGGCGCGGCCACCGCTATTGCCGGGCCGATTGCGTTTGTGGGGCTGGTGGTGCCTTTTGTGGCGCGGGCCATCGCCGGGCCGGATATTCGCCGCACGCTCTGGTTCTGTCTGCCCATTGGCCCACTGATCGTGCTTACCGCCGATATTATCTCCCGTGTCGTCGTTGCTCCCTCCGAGCTGCCCTTGGGCGTACTCACCGCGCTATGCGGTGCGCCGGTGCTGATTGCGGTGGTGCGGGCCAAGCGCCTGCCGATGCTCTAACGCACTCTCTTTGGTTATCTGATGCTATGAAAATGACGGCAAAACAGTCGATGAGCGGTGTGGTACTGCCCCGCACATCCACCGCTTATCAAGAAGAGGTGAGTGCCCAAGCGGTCGCGGCTCCGCAGGGCTACTGGCGCGCCGCGCTGCCTCGTTATGGGGTGAGCGTGCTGCTGGAAAAACGTGCCGTGGCAGTAAATATAGGGCTTAGCGCCGCGCTGCTGGCCGCCTGCGTGCTCTATTTAAGCCTGGGCAGCGTGACGCTTTCCCCCAATGCGGTGGTGGCTTCCTTGGTGGGGCAGGGCGATAGCATGACCGCGTTTATGGTGCAGCAGCTGCGCCTGCCGCGCCTGATCGCCGCCTGTTTCACTGGAGCTGCGTTTGCGCTGGCCGGGGTATTAATGCAAACCCTGGCCCGTAACCGCTTGGCGACCCCTGGCATCATCGGCATCGATAACGGTGCCACCGCCTTTGCGGTGGCCTCGATTGTTGGGTTAGGAGTAGGGATTGCCCCGCCCGCCATGGCGCTGGCGGGGGCGACCACCGCCGCCGTGCTCACTTTTGGCTTGGCCGCAGGCAGCGGCACCCAGGGCTACCGCTTTATCGTGGCGGGCATCGGCGTGGGCGCGGTATTTGGTGCGGTCACGCAGCTGATGCTGGCGCGGGTAGCGATCGATACCGCCAACGCCGCCTACCCCTGGACCGTCGGTTCCCTCAATGCCCGCCCGGCAAGCGCGGTAAAGCTATTGGGTATTGGCTTGGCGCTTGGGCTGGTGGCCGCGCTGGCGCTGGCCCGCTCGCTCACGCTGCTGCGCTTTAAGGATGCCATCGCCAGTGGCTTGGGCACCGCTGTGAAAGCGCGGCGGCTGCAGGTGCTGTTACTGTCAGTGGTGCTCACTGCGCTAGCGGTTGCCGTGGCGGGGCCGGTGGGCTTGGTGGCGCTGATTGGCCCTGAAATCGCCCGTTCGCTCTCCAGTGCCCGCCATGTGCCCATTTTAG
Source organism: Halomonas sp. Cn5-12 (assembly GCF_021532545.1). NCBI lineage: Bacteria > Pseudomonadati > Pseudomonadota > Gammaproteobacteria > Oceanospirillales > Halomonadaceae > Halomonas > Halomonas sp. Cn5-12. Next base: position 23,611 of record NZ_JAKGAY010000025.1, on the reverse strand, counting down.
CCGCCACGCTGGCGGGGGCGCTGGTGATGGTGCTGGCCGATTTAGCGGGCCGCACGCTGTTTGCTCCCATTGAGATCCCCGTGGGGATTGTTACCGCCGTAGTGGGTGGCCCCTGGCTACTCTGGATACTAATGCGCCCGCAACGGAGCCGCCCATGACTTCATTACCCACGCTTTCCACCGATGCGCTCAGCATGAGCTACGGCCAGCGCCAAGTGATTCACGAACTCGGCGTTAGCTTGCCCAGCGGGCAGGTAACCGCCATTGTTGGCCCCAACGGCTGTGGTAAATCCACGCTGCTCTCTGGGCTTGCCCGCCTGCATAAACCCGACTGCGGTGCCGTGCTGCTCAACGGCCACGACATCGCCCAGATGCCCGCCCGCAAATTGGCTACTAAGCTAGCGCTACTGCCCCAAGAGGCGGTTGCGCCGGAAGGGTTAACCGTCACCGAGTTGATTCGTTTTGGCCGCCAGCCCCACCAAGGCTGGCTGCGCCAGTGGTCGGCGGAAGATCAGCAGGTGGTGCACCATGCGCTGGCCGCTGCCGGGTTGGAAGCGCTGGCCGACCGGCCGCTGGAGGCGCTTTCCGGCGGCCAGCGCCAGCGCGCCTGGATCGCTATGACCATCGCACAGCAAACGCCGCTTTTACTACTCGACGAGCCCACCTCCGCGTTAGACTTAGGCCACCAAATCGAAGTATTCGAGCTGGTGCGCGACCTGGCCTGCCAAGGTCGCACCGTGGTGATGGTGCTGCACGACCTCGCCAGCGCCTGCCGCTACGCCGACCACCTGATTGCCATGCGCGACGGGCAGATTGTTGCCCAGGGCGCGCCCGCTGAGGTGGTGACGCCTGCGCTGGTGCGGGAGCTGTATCAGGTAGAGTGCACGCTGCTGCTCGACCCCGATACCGGCAGCCCTTTGCTTGCCAACGTGCGGCGGGCGAGCCAACCCGCATAACGTGTCGACGGGTAACCACCCTAGATAACAACGTAAAAGGAATTGATGTGGCTTCTTCCCCGACCCGCGCTGACAAAGCGTCCGTCAATCAAAGCTTTCACGCCTTAATGCGCCTGCTGCGCTACGCCAAAGGCTATCGGCGGCAGATTATCACCGCCACGATGTGCTCGATCATCAACAAGCTGTTCGATATCGCCCCGGAAATTCTGATTGGCGTGGCGATCGATGTGGTGGTGAACCAGGAAAGCAGCTTTGTGGCGCGGTTGGGGTTTGAATCTCCCCAGGAGCAGATCACCATTTTGGCGGTGCTCACTTTCTTTATTTGGGCGGGGGAGTCGCTGTTCGAGTACCTGTTTCAGATTCTCTGGCGCAATCTGGCCCAGCGGCTGCAAGCGGATATGCGCCAAGATACCTATGAGCACGCCCAGCGGCTTGATATGGCGTTTTTCGAATCGAAAAGCTCCGGCCAGCTGGTGGCCACCATGAACGATGACGTCAACCAGCTGGAGCGCTTTCTGGATGGCGGTGCCAACGCGCTGATTCAAGTGGTGGTCACGGTGGTAGCCGTGGGCGCGGTGTTCTTCGTGCTTTCTCCGCTCATCGCGCTGCTGGCATTCACGCCCATTCCGTTGATCGTTTGGGGCGCGTTCTTCTTCCAGCGCAAAGCGGGGCCGCTGTATAGCGACGTGCGCGAAAAAGTGGGCGATCTTGCCAGCCGTCTCTCCAACAACCTCAGCGGCATCGCCACGATTAAAAGCTTCACCAGCGAAGCGCGGGAAGCCGAGCGGCTGCGGGATGCTAGCGAAGCCTATGTAGAAGCCAACCGCCGCGCGATTAAAGTCAGTTCTGCGTTTATTCCGGTTATCCGCATGGCGATTTTGGCGGGCTTTCTCGCCACCTTTACTGTTGGTGGCATGATGGCGCTGAACGGCAGCCTCAACGTGGGCGCTTACGGCGTGCTGGTGTTTCTGACCCAGCGCCTGCTGTGGCCGCTCACCGGCCTTGCCCAGGTGATTGACCTGTTCGAGCGCGCCATGGCCAGCACCAAACGGATTCTGGATTTGCTCGAAGTGCCGATTACCGTAAAGGACGACAGCACCACGCCCTTGGCTGCCCCGGTAAAAGGCGACGTGCGTTTCGAAGCGGTGAGTTTCCAATATGAGGCTAGCCAAGTAGGCGTGAACGGCGTTGATCTACACGTTCCCGCTGGCAATACGCTGGCGCTAGTGGGGGCCACCGGCTCCGGTAAATCAACGCTGATCAAACTGCTGCTGCGTTTTTACGACCCTGCCAGTGGCCGTGTGTTGGTAGATGGCCAGCCGATCACCGACGTAAGTATGCACTCACTTCGCCAAGCGATTGGCTTAGTCAGCCAGGATGTGTATCTGTTTGAAGGCAGCATTCGCGACAACATCGCCTACGGCCAGCCGGAGGCCGACGATGCCGCGATTATCGACGCCGCCAAAACCGCCGAAGCCTGGAGCTTTATCGAAACGCTGCCCCAAGGGCTGGATACGCCGGTGGGGGAGCGGGGCGTGCGACTTTCTGGCGGCCAACGCCAGCGGCTGTCACTGGCGCGGGCGCTGTTAAAAGACCCGCCGATTCTGGTGCTGGATGAAGCCACCAGCGCGGTGGATAACGAAACCGAAGCGGCTATTCAGCGCTCGCTAAAACGCATCGCCCACGGCCGCACGGTGATTATGATTGCCCACCGGCTTTCCACCATTGTGCACGCCGATGAGATTGTGGTGATCGAAAAAGGCCAAGTGGCCGAGCGCGGCACCCACGCCAGCCTGCTAGACGCTGACGGCCATTATGCCGCCCAATGGCGGGTACAAACCGGTGCCGCCCAAGCAGGCGATGTTGAAGCGCTTAGCCACTAAATACTCATAAATGGCTAAGCTAACGTTAACGGTTCACCAGCAGCGCATTTAGCGTGACGGGCACATGCTCATCAATCTGCTGGTAGCCCAACATCGACAGTACGGTGCGTACCGTGCTGTTGGCCATCAGCGCGTTGCCATCCAGCGCCATGGGTTCGGCGTGGGTCACGCGCACCTCGTTTAACCCTTCGCGGGTAAAGCGCAGCGGCACCGCCTCTTCCTGGTTAATCAGGTCAGTTTGCACCCGAAAGGTGAGGGTTTCCACCATCGACTCGCCAATATCCAAGCCGTCTAACCGCTCCGGCGGCATTTGCGCCACCAGCGTCACCAGCGTGGTGTTCGCCAGCAAGCCCACCCACGGCGGCAGTTCCCCAAAGCGATTGAGCAGATCGGTTTGGCTCAAGCGCAGCGGCAGGCGCAGCGTGCCATCGGCAGCAATATCGCCCTGCAAATTATTCACCTGATGGTGATGGGTTTGCGGGGCCTCACCATCCAGTTGGGTAATCGACGCCCGCACCTGGGATTGGCCAGGATCAAGCTGCCAATCCGCCTGCACCGGCAGCGCTAACAGCAGCGGGAAAAGAGCCATCAAAGCTTTCAAAGTGATTCTCCATAGAAGCATTCACCACCAGACCCCAGCGCCGGTCATTAGTGCCGAAAAAAATGCCGATCACGCCGTTAAGATAGCGCACCAAGGGGTAGCCTCGCCCCCCCGCATTCGCTATTATATGCACGCTTTTCGGGCCTATAGCTCAGTTGGTTAGAGCAGGGGACTCATAATCCCTTGGTCGTAGGTTCAAGTCCTACTGGGCCCACCATTAAAATCAGTAGCTTAGCAGTTTTCTCTGGTGAGTCCCCTGCTCCAAGGGTACAGTTTCGGTACAGTGCCGATCTTTCAGACCCCGGAGATTTTTTGTGGCCACCATCGTCAAGACTCCCTCTGCAACCTGGAAAGCCGTCATACGCAAGTCGGGTTGGCCAACCACCGCAAAGACCTTCCGTACCAAACGCGACGCCCAAGATTGGGCACGACGCACTGAAGATGAAATGGTGCGCGGCGTTTATATCCAGCGTAGTGCCTCAGAGCGAATGACGCTTGAAGCAGCGCTAAAGCGCTACCTGGCCGATATCACTCCTACCAAGAAACCCAGCAGCCAAAAAAGCGAGCGCCTCAAGGCCAATACGCTGATCGAGCATTTGGGTAAATACTCTTTAGCAGCCCTTACGCCAGAACTGGTCGCCAACTACCGTGACAAGCGTTTAAACAGTTTGGGACGCCGAGGGGAGCTAATCAGCCCCAATACAGTGCGCCTAGAGCTGGCTTTACTTGGTCACCTCTTTACTGTGGCCATCCAAGAGTGGGGGCTGGGCCTGACCTATAACCCAGTTCAGAATATCCGCAAACCTAGCCCAGGCGAGGGCCGGAGTAGGCGTCTTGATTCCGAGGAAGAGAGGCGGCTGTTCGCCGTGTTACGTCAGCACAGCAACCCTATGCTTGCGTGGATCGCCAGAATCGCTCTGGAGACGGGTATGCGCTCGTCTGAGATCTTGACCCTCACTCGCAGCCAGGTAGACGTTAAGCGCCGCCTGGTGCGCCTCACAGACACCAAAAACAACGAAGCCCGTCTTGTACCGCTAACTCAAGCCGCGACAGAGGTGTTCAAGCAGGCCCTGAATAACCCAGTGCGCCCACTCGACTGCAACCTGGTTTTTTTCGGCGAACCCGGCAAAGAAGGCAAGCGGGGCCCATATGTTTATACAAAGGTTTGGAACCAAGCCAAGAAAAAAGCGGGGCTTGATGACTTTCGTTTTCATGATCTACGCCATGAGGCTGTCAGCCGGTTGGTAGAAGCAGGCTTATCCGACCAAGAAGTTGCTGCGATCAGTGGGCATAAGTCCATGCAAATGCTGAGGCGCTATACCCACCTTCGGGCCGAAGATTTGGTTACCAAACTGGATAAACTCCAGCATTTTTCATAATGTTGGCCTAGCACAGTAGTAATAGTAATATTATTACTATTACTACTGTGCCATGAGTCATGGGCGCTCGAAATAGTATGCCCAGAATTGTTGGGTTTTAAAAAGTTATTGGTTTTTTTTGTTGCTCATGTTTGCAAGGTCTTGATCTAAAGCAACTTGTGCCCAAGTGCTAAAATAGCCTCGAAGCTTGAATAGTGACTTGGATACAGCCTGAGGAGTAATACCAAGCTGTTCTGCTATTTTTCTTTGTGAAAGCCCGGCTGCATAAAGCTTTAGTATCTTTTTTCTTCTCTCATTAAGCTTGGCGTGTGAAAACGAAAAAGCTTTCTTTCGTATGGCCTTCTGTTTTTCTAAATCAGAAGTTAAACTAAACTCCTTTTCTCCGCCAAGCGTAACAATCCATTCTTCAAAGGCTTCTCGGTACCGGTGATCGTTGCGATATATTGAAGGGTTGAGGCTTGGGCTATGCTCTTTGCAATATTTAGCGTTACTTGCCTCGGTTTCCCCACTGTTTAAGTAGCGTTCATAAGCAATGGTGTAACGCCAACAAAGCTGACAAAACGGGTTTTCTAGTAGATGTGTTTTTTTTGCTGTGGAATATGATGCGTTCCGATTTTTTATAAATATTAAGACTTTTCTGAGATTGTCAATATCGGTTATTAGTTCCGGCGTCATTCGGTTTTGATGGGATAAAAATTTCAGGATTTTAATTAGGTTATCACAGCCGGTGTACTTCAAGTGTTGTGAAAAAGAAAAATTTGGACTCAAGCGAGATGATAAACGACTCATTGAGGATTCTGCTGCGTCATCGAGGTGCTTGGCAACTAAAGATACTAAGCTGTAGCGCCTTGAGCGCAGCGTATATGAGGGGGTGACTGAAGCGTAGAATGACTCTATGGCGTTGGCCATCTTTGGAGAGCAGCCCTCAACCTCTAGAGACTGGTGAATCGGCGATCTGAAGGTAGTCATACGACTATCAACCTTTTTGTCATAAAATAGATCTGTCATGCGCACGATCCCACATTAGGCTGAGGATGTCTACCGAAAGAAGGGGTGCGTAATATGAAAGATACGAAGCTTAGCCTGGAAGAGTCGCTTCTGAACAAGTATGGCCCGCTTTTGACGATGCCTCAGCTGGCCGACCTTCTGCACCGAAGCCCCGATGGGCTAAGGATCGCTCTACAATCACGGCAGCCTTATACGGAGGAAATCAATAAAGCAAAGCTGAAGATAGGCCGCCGTGTCTATTTCCGGGCTTCACAGATAGCCGAGCTGTTGAATAGTGATCGGCTCTGCGGTGATCGGGGGTGACAAATGGCTATTGACCTCATTGAGGCCTTCACTGAACCGCCACCGCCGGTTGATTACGTCCTTCCTAACATGGTTGCAGGAACCGTAGGTGCGCTTGTCTCGCCTGGTGGAGCCGGTAAATCCATGCTAATCCTTCAGCTGAGTGCACAGATTGCCGGCGGCCCTGATCTACTGGAAGTGGGTGAGTTGCCCACGGGGCCGGTAATCTATTTGCCCGCCGAAGATCCACCCGCGGCTATCCATCACCGGTTACATGCCCTTGGTGCGCAGCTTACACCCGCGCAGAGGCAGGCTGTGGCTGATCACCTGCTGATCGAGCCACTGATCGGGAAATGCCCCAACATCATGGCTTTTGACTGGTTCGATGGCCTCCAGCGGGTGGCTGAGGGACGTCGTCTGATGGTCTTGGATACTCTGCGCCGTTTCCATATCGAGGATGAGAACGCCAGCGGTCCCATGGCCCAGGTCATTGGCCGCATGGAGGCCATAGCCGCCGATACTGGCTGTTCCATAGTGTTTTTGCATCATTCCAATAAGGGCGCAGCAATGATGGGCACCGGTGACCAGCAGCAGGCGAGCCGTGGTTCATCGGTGCTGGTCGATAACATCCGGTGGCAATCTTACCTGTCCGGTATGACCCAGGTCGAGGCCAATGAATGGGGCGTTAATGGAGGTCAGCGTGGGTACTTCGTTCGCTATGGCGTCAGCAAGGCGAACTATGGCGCGCCTTTCCAGGAGCGTTGGTTCAGGCGGCATGAAGGCGGCATTCTCAAACCTGCTGTACTTGAGCGACAAAAACGTCCCGCGCCTACGAAGCTCAAGGCCGTAGCAAGGGGCGGCGATGATGACTGGTAACCGCGTTGCCCCGACCAGCACGGCATTGCAGGCTAGAGTAATGATCTATCAGCCTAGCCAGCGTCCCCAGGAACGAGCGGGACAGTGGATGGAAACCGATTTTGGTCGATGCCGAGTCACCGGCAGGCTTGGGCAACGGCACGCCGATATCGTGGAGTCCTTGCTCTATGTTGCCGAACGGCGGCGTGAAATCTCAGATGGTGGCGTTGAGCTGCTGGTTGATCCGGCGAAGCTGCGCCGGACACTATCAGACCGCCAGTACAGCTACGATCGCATCAAGAAGCTGCTCAGAGATTTGCGATCTGCCACGGTAGAAGTCGTGACGCCAGAACTGGAGCAGAGTGGTGACAGCATCATCGGCGGTCTGATCGATCACGTTATTCCGTCATCCATGACCCGCCGCGACCCCCTCACGGGCGGTGAGCGGCATTTGTGGCGTGTCCGGCTGGGCATCGCCCTGGTCATGCTAATGGAGAGAGACCTGTCCCTGTACTACCCGCCAGCACCGATTGCCAGGTTGCAATATGGAATAAGCCAGGCGGTTGCTCGGCATGTACTCACCCACAAGAATAACCCAGTGGGCGGCTGGTATCTGGACACGCTGATTCGGGCAGTATGCGGTATTGCTGTGAGCAGCATGAAGGTGCGCAACTATCGGCGGAGAGTAAAAGAGGATGCTGGCGGGTTGACCGAAATCGGCATCGAGATAGATGCCACGAGTAGGGTAAGGCGTGTCACAGCGGCCCGATAGCGTGCCACATCGGCCCGATAGCGTGTCACACCGGCCCGATAGCGTGCCACAGCGGCCCGAATTTTCGGGTTTTCAGCAGGATATTCAGGATATCCAGGATATCCAGGCGGTGTAACCACCCGCTGGATGCGGGTGATTACACCTTTGGCGATAAATCCTGAAGGCTTTATCGTTCGGCCTACGGCCGATGGTTGAACGCCAAAAAAGAAGGACGCACCTTGGCCTGTGCATAATCCCGATGCTTGTTTTATCCAACAGCCTAGGAGTGTGACACGGGTAAGTGCGCTGGCAGCCATAAGAATAATAAGAATATTATTATTCTTATTATTGGCGGGTTGGAGCCGGCCTGATTCCGACGCCAAGGCGAGAATGTTCCCATTTTGGCGTTTAACGCCGGGCAGCGCCCGTCAGAGAGAGCCCCCGTACAGGCGGGGGGCCGATTATGCGTAGGGGGTCCGGTTATGCGTAGGGGGGTCCGATTATGCGTACCCTCCCACGATGACGGAATGATTCACTCGTTGCGTTCAGGCGTCGAGGTGACTGCGCTTATCCTGGGGCACTGGTCGCCATGAGACGGCTTTCATGATGATGGGGTAACACACGGGCAACGATAGCCAGGCCACCCAGGAACCGCTAACAGCGAGCCCGACCAGCAACAATGCGACTGCCAGCCAAGCTGCGAGATACCAGAGAGGGGCTTGCGGACGTTCATTGTTCATCGTTATGGCTCCCAGCGGGTGATCGATAAGGTACCTCCGCGCCGACAGCCGCGCTGGCTGCCGGCGCGGAGGGGGTCCGATTATGCGTAGCCTGGGGGGGCTGATTTTGCGTGTCGTTTTCGTTAGTAGTCGGTGCCCCACGGATAGTCCCCTTCAGGCCATCGGACTGGCCGCTGCTCTGCTGGCCACCCGTATGGTCAGACTCGCTGCCGCCTTCCGCCATACCGAGACGTTCAGCCCGGAGCTTCTGCGTCATGGAACCGCCGAAGGAGCCGTGACTGGCATTGTAGTCACCCATGATCTTGCCACCCATGGTTTCACCTGCTGCCTTCGTCAGGTTCTTCATGGTCTGTCCAGCGTGAGCCATGCGCCCAGCACCCAAAGCGGCACCGCCCGATGGCGAGGCGGTGCCCGGCATGGGAAGCGGCCCTGTTCCACCACTTGGCGAGCTACCACCGCCTGGCGAACCACCTGCTGGAACGCCCAGGAAGGAACTGCCACCGGACGACCTACCACCTGGAGTTGCCGCCGAGGCGAGCGCTCCACCGCCACCGAGCTGTTCACCGGCCAGCTTGGAGGCTTCACGCACGGCCATAGCGCCGCCCGCAGCGCCTACAGCAGCACCTACCGCTACAGACCCGGCAGCCCTTGCCATGCCACCTACTGTCGGCGTTGCACTACCGAGAGAAGCCCCGTTGATGATTCCCTGCACCGCATCTGGAATCATCTTTACCAGAATAGCCATCATCAACAGCACACCGATAATGGCGAGAATGGCCCGGAACGACTCGTGATCCTGATTCACTGCCCACTGGTGAATGAATTGTTCACCCGCGCCGATGACCAGGAACATGACATAGAGCTTGGCACCGATGCTGATGGTGTAGGTGATGTACTTTTTGGCGTAATCCACCGTCCACTGCGAACCGCCAAAACCAAGAAGCACGATCCCCGCTGCCGTAACCACGTACATTTCAGCCAGCACGAAGAAAGCATAGGCGGCAATCAGCGTGTACAGGATCACAACGGGGAGCGCCAGGATGGTGTAAGCAATCCGGCTTAGGCCACTGCCTGCCGAAATAACATCGCCCCCAAGGGTAAACCCGCGCTCCAGGATCTCCGGAACACTCAGGCTCAGATTGGTGCTGGTAGCCTGGCCACCTATCCAGATCCAGCCCCTGATCATGGTCTCGGCCAACTGTTGACCTCCTTGTATCAGGAACAGGAAGAATCCGGTGAAGATCACTAGCCGGACGAACTCCGCCACGAATTCACCCAAGTCAGCATTTCGCAGTACCATCTGGCTTGCCGACCAGGTATAGGAAATTACGGCAAGAGAAAGCAGCAACCAGGTCGCCACTTGCTGCAAAGGGGCATACCACAGTGCCACTGAGTCTCGGAATCCTTGCTGAAGCTCACGGATTATGTCCCCATCGGCGGCAGCAACTGGCCCACAGAGCAGTAGCAGAGCAGCAGGAATGACTAGATGCAACCAAGGTTTCATCGCTTGTTACTCCCATCTCCTGAGCCGAATAGGTCATCTTCAGTGATTGGTCTTTGAGCGGAAGGGGCGTTGTCACGCGGTATAGTGGCGCGCTCCCAGGCGGCATCCTCTTCGGCCTTGTCGAGTTTCCATAAAGCTGCGGCGGTGGCAATGCTCGCTACTAGGACAGCAATGACAATCAGAGTCTTGGTACTGAAGCTCATTACTCACTCCTCAAAATAGATCGTCCGCATGGATAGGCTTTTGACTGTCGGGGTCGTTGTCTCGTGGTTCAGTGGCGCGATGCCAGGCCGAGTCGTCTTCCGCCTGACGATCCACCTGACCGCCTACATGCGAGGCCTGTAGCTGAATTTGCGCCATCTGAAGTTGCCGAAGTTTCTGAAGTTGCTCCACTTGCAGGGCTGCGATAGCACCACCGGCTTCCAGTAATTGCCTTTCGCCTCTAGCGCTTTCTATTTGGTGTTCAATCGCTCTTAATGCGGAGTCCTCACGCGAAAATTGTGCGGCCTGCAGGCCAGCCGCTCGAAGAGCACCCCGCACGCTATCGTGGTTTGTTTGTGACCACTCCCGATAACGAACCGCATAGTCCTTATGGCTCCCTTTATTGCTTTGGGCGTAATAGTCGAAATCTCTATATCCTCGCTGGTAGTCTTCATCTACCTGGCCTGAGCTATAGGCAATGGCTCGTCCGGTGGCGACGATGTCAGCAAGGTCTTGAAGGTCGGAAAGCGCCTGTTGCTTGATATGCTCCGGAAGACTGAGAAAGTTTTCGTACATGATTTCATATTGGCGGATGGTATATGCAAGACTCTCAGCTTCGCTGATGGCAACATCAATTAGCTCCGCATTGTTGAGAAGTTGAGTGGGTTCAGTCGCCCCGGTAAATCCGCCTCCTCCTGATACTACTTGGCTGGATTGAGCGGTGAGGAATATGAAAATTAGTGCGGTGGTGAGTTTTTTCATGGCTCACGACTCCCGATTAGTTTTCTAATGTAAACAGTGAATTGATTGTATTTAATTGGCATCTCACCTTTTTTATGAAGATGCTCCCAGATGTCTATGGCGTTGTATCCATTGTTTAGTGCTTCCTTGATTTCCTCCTTGTGTTTGAGAAAAGCATACCGTCCATGCGTTTTAGATTTTTCCTCTCGTCTCTTCTTTAAGCCTTCAATTAAGTCCATGTCGGCTATTCCTGTACTGCAGGTATGGTGTGGTTTTGGTTTGCCTAGATATGTTTTTTGATTGGTTTATGTGTCGTTGTCAAGGGTAGCTTTATTTGAAGAGAAGTTTGGCGAAGTTTGCCGCATTTTGTGTGTATTATGATTCATAAATTAGATATTTTGGCGCACTAAAATAGTGTCGCCTACTCAGTGTGAATATTTTGATTCACGATCAATGGAATATGGCGCAAGGGTTATGCAATGCATTGATTATGCGTTTCGATATGGACATAGTGAGCATCGTTGTAGCTGTGTTGCAGCGAGGGAGGCGGGCAGGATGTGTATTTGCTATACCGCCGCAAGCGTCGATCTAGCAAGTACCCACAACTTACTCACCTGCCGGCTCGACGTATCCTGCTCTCCGAGGGTGCTGCTGTCGCAGCCAGCGGCTACCGCCGCATCAGCAAAGGATAAAGAGAATGGGTAACGAAACCAGGAAGAGAACCACGCATATCATGGTCCGGGTTAGTCCTGATGAAAAAGAAGCGATTGCACAGGCGGCAGCCAAGTGTGATTTGAAGGTCCCCACTTATTTGCGTGAGTTAGGACTAGGCTATGCACCAAAAAGTACCGTTGATGCACAGGCGTTTGAACAGTTGGCAAAGCTTTATGGTGATTTAGGCCGCATGGGTGGTCTTTTGAAAATGTGGCTGTCTGATGGGTCCCGGTCTGCCTACGGAAATCATCTCGGGGTCCCAGAGTTAGTTAATAGAATAGGCGAACTTCAGCAAGAGATTAGAGAAGTGGCCAAAGGCATGTATTGAATAAAGACCCTAAGGCTTTTCAGGCCGGTCTTGATATTGGTAGGTCGCTTGTCCTCTTGCTGCAGCAGCTCTCCCATGGATGTATGATCGTCGCAGTCTTGGTATTTGCCTATTCATAAGGGGGCATCGTGAACACGGAGAGTCACTCTCAGCTGGCGGCCTTCATCTGGTCCGTGGCGGATCTGCTGCGCGGCGATTTCAAGCAGTCCCAGTACGGCCGCATCATCCTGCCCTTCACCCTGCTGCGGCGCCTGGAGTGCGTGCTGGAGCCCACCAAGGCCGCGGTGCTCGACGCCGCCCGCGCCCACCAGGCCAAGCCCGAGGCGGTGCGCGAGAAGCTGCTGCTGCGCGCGGCGGAGCAGCCCTTCTTCAACGCCTCTCCGCTGGCTCTGGGTACGCTCTCCGATACCCAGACCGCCGACGACCTGATGAGCTATGTGCAGTCGTTCAGCCAGGACGCTCGGGAGATCTTCGAGCACTTCGAGTTCGAGAGCTTCGTCCAGCAGCTTTCGGCCAGCAACCTGCTCTACCAGGTGGTGCAGCGCTTCGCCTCCATCGACATGAGCCCCCAGCGGCTCACCAACTACGGCATGGGCCTGGTGTTCGAGGAGCTGATTCGCAAGTTCGCCGAGAGCTCCAACGAGACGGCGGGGGAGCACTTCACCCCGCGTGATATCGTCCACCTGACCACCTCGTTGGTGCTCACCGGTCAGGAGCAGAAGCTGCGCCCCCACGGCATCGTCACCGTCTACGACCCCACCGCGGGCACCGGTGGCTTCCTCTCCGAGAGCGACGAGTACATCCAGCAGGTCAGCCGCGACGTCACAGTCTCGCTGCATGGCCAGGAGCTCAACCCTGAGTCCTACGCCATCTGCAAGGCCGACATGCTGATCAAGGGCCAGGCGGTGGAGCAGATCAAGCTCGGCAACACCCTCTCCGACGACCAGCTGCCGACCGAGCGCTTCGACTTCATGCTCTCCAACCCGCCCTTCGGCGTGGAGTGGAAGAAGGTGCAAAAGGCGATCACCGACGAGCACAACCAGAAAGGGTATCAGGGCCGGTTCGGCCCTGGCCTACCGCGGGTCTCGGACGGCTCGCTGCTGTTCCTGATGCACCTGGTGAGCAAGATGCGCCCCCGCCAGGAGGGCGGCTCGCGCATCGGCATCATCCTCAACGGCTCGCCGCTGTTCACCGGTGGCGCCGGCAGCGGCGAGTCCGAGATCCGCCGCTACCTGCTGCAGCACGACCTGGTGGAGGCCATCGTCGGCCTGCCCACCGACATGTTCTACAACACCGGCATCGCAACCTACGTGTGGATCCTCTCCAACCACAAGCCCGCCGAGCGCCGCGGGCAGGTGCAGCTGATCAACGCCACCGGTCGGGCCAGCAAGATGCGCAAGTCGCTGGGCAGCAAGCGCCAGTTCGTCGCCGACCGCGACATCGAGGAGATCGTGCGCCTCTACGGCGCCTGCCAGGAGAGCGAGGAGAGCAAGCTGTTCCCGGTGGAGGCCTTCGGCTACCGGCGCATCACCGTGGAGCGTCCGCTGCGCCTCAACTTCCAGGCCAGCCCCGAGCGCCTGGCCCGGCTCGATGACGAGAAGCCGCTCCAGAAGCTCGCGGAGGGCGAACGCGAGGCGATCAAGGCCGCCTGCGCCACCCTGGACCCGGCGCAGGTGTTCACCAATCGCGACGACTTCACCAAGGCGCTAAAGGTCGCGATCAAAGCGGCGGGCCTCAAGGTCGGTGCCCCGGTGCAGAAGGCGATCCTGGGCGCTCTCTCCGAGCGCGACCCGGACGCCGATATCTGCCGGGACAAGAAGGGCAACCCCGAGCCCGACACCGGCCTGCGCGATAACGAGAACGTGCCGCTGGACGAGTCGGTGTTCGACTACTTCGAGCGCGAGGTGAAGCCCCATGTGCCCGACGCCTGGATCGACGAGGAGAAGCGCGACCCGCTGGATGGCCGCATCGGCATCGTCGGCTTCGAGATCCCCTTTAACCGGCACTTCTACCAGTTCACCCCGCCGCGCCCGCTGGAGGAGATCGACGCCGACCTCAAGGCCTGCACCGAGCGGATCAAGCAGATGATCGAGGAGCTGTCGGCATGACGTTTCCGAAGTATCCCGAATATAAGGACTCCGGCGTCGAGTGGCTGGGGGAGGTGCCGGCGCATTGGGAGGTAGTAAAGCTGGGGTACCTCGCCATCTCACAGGGTGGTGGGACCCCACCGAAAGATGATCTTCAGTATTGGAATGGAAACATCCCTTGGGTTACTCCTAAGGATATGAAGCAGCAGTGGATAACCTCCACTATTGACACGCTATCCGAGGCCGCGCTGCACGGCTCACCTGTCAGCATGATTGAGCCAGGGCATGTCTTGATCGTGTTCAGGTCCGGGATATTGCGGCACCGGATTCCTGCGGCCATCAATCAAGTTCCGGTTACAGTGAATCAAGATGTTAGGGCGTATAACGTTCGGCCTCGCCTCTTGCCTGATTTCTTCCTGAGACTGACACAAGGTTTGAATCGTGAGCTCCTTCCCGAATGGTCAAAGCAGGGGGCTACGGTGGAAAGTTTGGATTCTGAGCTCGTCAACTCGACCCAGCTTCCTGTCCCGCCGCGGGGCGAGCAAGAAACCATCGCCACCTTCCTCGACCACGAAACCGCCCGCATCGACGCCTTGGTGGAAGAGCAGCAGCGTTTGATCGAGCTGCTCAAGGAGAAGCGGCAGGCGATGATCTCCCATGCCGTCACCAAGGGGCTGGACCCCAACGTGCCCATGAAGGACTCTGGGGTGGAGTGGCTGGGAGAAGTGCCGGCGCATTGGGAAATCACTCGAGTAAAGCATATTGTCCGCACTGTCGAGCAAGGCTGGAGCCCTCAGTGTGAAAATAATCCGGTCGAAAGTGAGAGCGAGTGGGGTGTGCTTAAAGTGGGGTGCGTCAACCATGGTAGGTTTGACAGTCAAGAGAACAAGAAACTTCCTGCCGCGCTTTCTCCGAGACTGGACTTATCCATCAAGGCTGGTGATGTCTTGATATCTCGTGCCAATACAAGAGAGCTGGTCGGTAGTTGTGCAGTCCCTACGATTTCCTACCCCAACTTGATGTTGTCGGATAAGCTATTTCGTCTGCGTCTCCACGAGACGGTTGCAGATCCAAGGTTTTTAGCTTTTTTCATAGGAGCTTCCCAAACTAGACAGCAAATTGAGTTGGAGGCAACCGGAGCTAGTAGCTCAATGCTGAATATTGGACAAAGCACCGTGCTTGAGATGCCCTTCCCATGCCCTCCGCTTGAAGAGCAGGCAAAAATCCGCGACGAAGTCATTAAGCAGACGTGGAGCTTACTCAACTTGGCAGGGGAAGCTCTAGAGTTGAAAAAAAGGCTGGAGGAACGCCGTTCTGCCCTGATTTCCGCTGCCGTGACCGGCAAGATCGACGTGCGCGGCTGGCAGGCCGATCAACAACTCGAGCAGCCTGAGGGGTTGATGGCCGCCGAAGCGCGGGCCACCTATGGCTAAGGCAAGGAGCCCCATATGACCCAGGGACGCAGCATCCGGCTCTTTCTGGTGGACGGCACGCCCAACGGCCTGCTCACTGCCGAGATCATGAACTGGACCGGCCACGTGCTCACAGGGCCACGCAGCAAGCTCAGCGAGCTGGTTCAGCGCCCGGAGTGTGGCCGCACCGGGATCTACTTCCTGGTCGGCCCCGATCCCGATAACAGCCTGCGCCCGCTGGTCTATATCGGCGAGAGCGACGACGTCGGCACCCGCCTCAAGCAGCATAACCGCCCCGAGGACAAGGGCGGCAAGGACTTCTGGGAGAAGGTCTGTCTAGTCACCAGCAAGGACCAGAACCTCACCAAGGCCCACGTGAAGTACCTGGAGAGCCTGCTGATCCAGAACGCCGGCCAAGTCGGCCGCTGCAAGCTGATCAACGGCACCGCCCACGAGTACATCAACCTGCCCGAGTCGGACCGCGCCGATATGGCGTTTTTCACGGAGCAGATCCGTACCGTGCTGCCGGTGCTGGGCCTCGACTTCCTGCGCGAGACCTACGGCAACAAGGCGAAGGCCGAGCCCAGCGACGATACCAGCGCCGACTCTCCGCGGCTCTATATGCAGATACCCAAGCAGGGTATCCAGGCCAGCGCCCAGGAGTACGAGGGCGAATTCATCGTCATGAAGGGATCCACGACGCGAGATGAATGGGGCGCGAAACCAGGGGGTTACAGCGCGCTGTTTGCCCAGCTTTGCGAGGAGGGTGTGCTCTCCGAACCGGAGGGCAAGGTGCGCCGCTTCACCAGGGAGTTCGCCTTCTCCAGCCCCAGTGCCGCCGGCGCCATCGTCGCCGGCTACAACGTCAATGGCCGCACCACCTGGAAGGTCGAGGGCAGCGGACAGGTCTACAGCGAGTGGCAGGACCAGCAGGTGAGTGCGGTGGTTAATGAAGCAAGTGAATAGAAAAAGAGTAGAGGGTGGGGATGGGTGATTTTGGAGAGTATATCGTTTACGTGGATGAAAGCGGTGATCATGGCCTCAAGAATATTAACCCTGATTACCCCGTTTTCGTATTGGCCTTCTGTATCATCCACAAGCAAGATTATCTCACTCAGATTGTGCCTAAAATACAGGAGCTGAAGTTCCGCTATTTTGGCCATGACATGGTAGTTCTTCATGAGGCCGAGATACGCAAGTCAAGAAAGCCATTTGATATCCTTCTCAATCCTAATATCAGGCGTTACTTCATGGGAGACCTATCTACTATTATAGAGAACTCTCCTTTCACACTGGTGGCTAGCTGCATCATGAAAGAAGAGTTTTCAAAGAAGCATGGTGTTGATGGAAATCCTTATCATGTTGCGATGGAATTTGGCCTGGAGCGCGTCTTCATGGAACTGCAAAGTCGCGGACAACGTGGCCAGCTAACCCATGTGATTTTTGAGCAGAGAGGGCTACAAGAGGATCAAGCTCTGGAGCTTGAGTTTCGACGCATCAAAGATCGATCACGGATGGAAGGACTGGAAGAAACGCTGGATATCGTCATGGCCAGCAAGAAAGTGAACTCGGCTGGCTTACAGCTGGCCGACATGGTGGCACGTCCCATAGGCCGGCACCTATTGAATCCTGGTCAATCCAATCGAGCCTACGACATTCTGAATAGCAAATTCCGGCGTAGCCGGGCGGGCCGTATCAAGGGGTGGGGGCTGAAGGTATATCCTTGAAAACAAAAGGCCCCGACGCATTCGCCGAGGCCCCTTGCCGATCGGGCATTCCCAATCCATAGTCATATAATAGGCAGTCAGGCCGATCTTGGCAACCACTGCGGCTACCGCTACCCGGCAACAACGCCCCCCACGCCTCTCACGGAAGCGCACCTTGGGGGGGGGTAGTTTTTGTGCAGGTGTCGCTGACGGCGTAGGCTAAGGCAAGTAAAGACAAATGCACAGGGGAGTTTATGGCGGACAGTAGGGAAGCCCGCTTCCAGCAGGACATCATCGAGGCCATGACGGCCCACGGCTGGAAGACCGGCCCGGCCAGCGGTTTTGAGCGCGCCTCGGCGCTCTACACTGAGGATCTGCTCGGCTACGTGCGCGAGGCCTGGCCCGAGCGCTGGGAGAAGTTCTGCAAGGCGAACCCCCAGGCACCGGAGCAGGTATTCGTGCAGAAGGTGGTCCGCGAGCTGGAGCGGGCCGGCACCCTGGAGGTGCTGCGCCACGGCTTCAAGGTGCCGGGGGTGAAGTTCGACCTCTGCAGCTTCCAGCCCGACCACGGCATGAACCCGGTTTCGCTGGCCCGTTACCGCGCCAATCGCCTGCGGGTGGTGCCCGAGGTCTCCTACTCGCCCCACGCCCGGGAAGGGCAATACAACCCTCGCCTCGACCTGGTTCTGTTCGTCAACGGCATCCCCACCGCGACGCTGGAGCTCAAGAGCCAGTTCAAGCAGACGGTGGAGAACGCCAAGCGCCAGTATCGCCAGGACCGCCCAATCAAGGATCCCGTCTCCCGCAAGCCGGAGCCGCTGCTGACCTTCAAGCGCGGTGCGCTGGTCCACTTCGCGGTGAGCCAGGACGAGGTGGCCATGACCACCAAGCTGGCCGGCAAGGACACCTACTTTCTGCCCTTCAACCGCGGCACGGAGGAGGGCGGTGCGGGTAACCCGCCGGCGCCGGACGAGGCCAGCTACGCCACCGGTTATCTTTGGGAAGAGGTGTTCGCGCCGGACGCCTGGCTGAAGGTGCTCGGTCGCTTCCTGCATCTGGAGAAGAAGACCAGCGAAGACTTCCACGGCCGTCGCACCACCAAGGAGACGCTGATCTTCCCACGCTATCACCAGTGGGAGGTGGTCAATCGCCTGGTACAGACCACTCTGGCCGAGGGGCCGGGGCAGCGTTACCTGGTGCAGCACAGTGCCGGCTCCGGCAAGTCCAACTCCATCGCCTGGGCCGCCCACCAGCTGGCCAACCTCTACGCCGAGGACGGGAAGAAGCTGTTCAACTCGGTGATCGTCGTCACCGACCGCACCGTCTTGGACAGCCAGCTCCAGGACACCATCTACCAGTTCGAGCACGCCCACGGCGTGGTGCGGCCCATCACCCGCGACATCGGTAACCAGAGCAAGTCGGAGCAGCTCGCCGAGGCACTCGCTAGCAACACTCGCATCATCATCGTCACCATCCAGACCTTTCCGGCGCTGTTCGACGCCCTGGACAAGCGCCCCCAGCTGGCCGAGGGCAACTACGCGGTGATCGCCGACGAGGCGCACTCCTCGCAGACCGGCAGCTCGGCCAGCAAGCTCAAGGCACTGCTGGCGGCCGCCGGAGAGACCGCTGAGGGCGACGAAGACGAAATCAGTGCGGAGATGATGCTAGATGCCGCCGTGGCTTCACGGCGCCCCAGCGAGCGCATCAGCTACTACGCCTTCACTGCCACCCCCAAGGCCAAGACCCTGGAGCTGTTCGGCCGTGCGCCGGATCCCGACCTGCCCCCCAGTGCCGACAACAAGCCCGAGCCGTTCCACCTCTACTCCATGCGTCAGGCCATCGAGGAGGGCTTTATCCTCGACGTGCTGCGCAACTACGTCACCTATAGCACCGCCTGGAAGCTCGCGCATTCGGATGGCGAGGAGCAGGAGGTCGATTCCAAGAAGGCCTCTCGGACTCTGGCCAAGTGGGTGCGCCTGCATCCCTACAACATCGCCCAGCGCGTGGAAGTGATCGTCGAGCATTACCGTGACAATGTCCGCCATTTGCTCGATGGCCAGGCCAAGGCCATGGTGGTCACGGCCAGCCGCCAGGAGGCGGTGCGCTACCAGCTGGCCATGCGGCGGTACATCGAGGAGCGGGGCTACGCCGACGTTCACCCCATGGTGGCCTTCTCCGGCAGCGTGCCGCCCGATGAGGAGATACCCGAGGAGGTCACCGAGACCAGCCAGTTGCTAAACCCTGGGCTCAAGGGCCGGGACCTTGCCGAGGCGTTCGATACCGACGACTACAACGTGATGATCGCCGCCAACAAGTTCCAGACCGGCTTCGACCAGCCCAAGCTCTGCGCCATGTACGTGGACAAGAAGCTGCGTGACGTGGACTGCGTGCAGACCCTCTCACGGCTCAACCGGCTGTTCCCCGGCAAGCAGACCTTTATCCTCGACTTCTACAACGACGAGCAGGAGATCCTCGATGCCTTCGCGCCCTACTACCGAAAGGCCGAGCTGTCCGATGTTTCCGATCCCAACGTGGTCTACGACCTGCAACGCACCCTGGACGCCAGCGGTATCTATCACTGGTCCGAGGTAGAAGCCTTCGCCAAGGCCTTTTTCGACCCCAAGGCGCCGGCATCGAGCCTCAGTTACTACTGCCGACCCGCCCAGGATCGCTTCAAGCAGCGCTACCGGCTGACTCTGGAGCAGCTGCAGACCTGGAAAGAGGCCCGCCAGATCGCCGAACAGAACGGTGACGACAAGGGCCTGAAGCGTGCCGAGCAGGAGCTCAAGGAGGCTGGCACCACCCGCGACGAGCTCGATCTGTTTCGCAAGAACCTGCAGAGTTTCGTGCGCACCTACGAGTTCCTCAGCCAGATTGTCACTTTCGACGATCCCGAGCTGGAGCAGCTGTGCGTCTTCGCCCGCCATCTCCACCCGCTGCTGCGCACTGATCGCCTGCTGGAAGAGGAGAGCATCGACGTCAGCGAGCTGGAGCTGACCCACTATCGCCTCACCAAGCGCGAGGAGAAACGCCTGCGCCTGGAAGAGGCCGAGGGCGACTACGGCCTCACCCCGGTCAGCGAGGTGGGCTCAGGGAAACCCCACGATCCCGAGAAGCAGCGCCTGGCCGAGATCATCGATCGGCTCAACGACCTATACGGTGCAGAGGTCAGCGACGACGACAAGCTACACTTCGCCAACGGCATCGCCGACCGCATCGAACGCGACGAAGCGGTGATGGCTCAGGTCCGCAACCACAGCGAAGGCCAGGTGATGCACGGCCTCTTTCCCAAGCGAGTCACCGAGGCCGTGCTCGACGCCATGAGCGACCATGAAAAACTTAGCATGCCGCTGCTGGAGGACGAGGAAACGGGAAGGCAGTTTGCGTTGTTGATCCTCAAGCTGTTGGCAGGGAGATCGGGGCGGGATGTTCAGCCAAGCAGGTAATCGATCGGCCTTACTGTGTGGCTATGAGTTCTCTGGATCCTTTAATCGTCAAATTGGTGAAGCTTCCG
Organism: Halomonas sp. Cn5-12; assembly: GCF_021532545.1. Classification (NCBI taxonomy): domain Bacteria; kingdom Pseudomonadati; phylum Pseudomonadota; class Gammaproteobacteria; order Oceanospirillales; family Halomonadaceae; genus Halomonas; species Halomonas sp. Cn5-12. The sequence goes on along the minus strand of NZ_JAKGAY010000025.1, from coordinate 2,950 downwards.
TTATTGGGGCGTGTTTGTAATAATTCGGAAGGTTCGTGTTTTTTAGCTTTCTGCTCTAATTAGGTTCTTGTTTAAAAAAGGAGTTAGTGATTTGTATATAAAAAGAGTGCAGATAGATGAGGGTTTTTTGGATGGGGTTGACGCTTATTTCTCATCTGGTCTCAATGTTATTATTGGGGCAAGGGGTACTGGGAAAACGTCTCTTATCGAGCTTATTCGATATTGCTTAGATGTAGAAAGTTATACAAACGAGACAGGTAAGAAAAGCCGGGAGCATGCCCTCTCAGTCTTGGGTGGGGGGCAAGTTACTGTTACGCTCAGCGATGAAAATGAAGAAATAAAGGTGACTCGGGGGGGTGATGATGAGCTGCCAAGATTTTCATCCGCCTATGTTAAGCCAATAATTTTTTCACAGACTGAAATCGAGAGTGTGGGATTGAAGCCTAATGGAAGGTTGCAGCTTTTAGATAGCTTTGCCCAGCAGAGAAAGAACACGAGCTCGAAAGAAAAAGAAATTGTCGCGTATGTTAAGTCTCTTACATTCGAGGCCAATAGTCTTAGAAAAGAAATTGAGGGTTTTGACGATAAGCTGAGCAGCTTGCCTATAATAGAAAAAGAAATTGAAGAGCTGTCGCCCCAAGAAAAACAAGTTTCAGCTCTTTCAGAGCAAGCGGGTGTTAAAAAAAGTTCACTCAATAATTTGTCAGAAAAGATTGCCGCCGCGTCTGTAGAAGTAGATCGTCTTCAGCGATTTAGAAAGGCATTGAAAGTTTGGGAGTCAAGCTTAGTTAAAGCTCATCAGGATAGTGCTGAAGAAAAAGATTGGAGTGATGATAAGGAATTTGACCCTCTCGCTAAAGCCAAGAGACATGTACAGAAAGCTCATGCAGGCATTGAATCCTCTCTCAAAGAAATAGCGAGCGCAACAAAAGAAGTAGAGAAACTTATTGAGGTTCACGAACAGGAAAAGATTGAGCTGGAAGGACAGTCAAGAGAGCTTAGGAAAGAGATCGAGAGGCTTCAGGAAGGGGCTGGAGCAGTTGCAAGAAAAGGGCAACAGTTGAGGGAGAAAAAAGCTCAACTAGAGTCCTTAAAAGAGCTGTCAGTGATGCGGAAGCAGCAGCTTAAAAAATTGTTGGAAGTTAGAAATAAGAAGCTTGATGAGTTAGATGAAGCAAGAGAAGAACGATTCAATGCTAGACTTGAGGCAGCCCATAAGCTGAACCAAGTGCTTGGCCCAAGGATAAAGATCGATGTCACAAGAGCTGGACAGTATGATGATTTTAATTCCGAGATTTCAGAAGCTTTAAGGGGCAGCGGCTTGCGTTACAATGATTTGGCCCCTCTGTTAGCTGAAAGTATTAGTCCTCGCGAGCTTCTAGAAGTGGTTGAAGCGTATGATTATGACGCTTTAGCTAAGTGGACAGGGATAAGCAAAGATAGAGCAGGAAGGGTTATAAACCAATTAGGACAGGTTGATCTAGGAGCACTTTCAGTTACACCTGTTGAGGATTTTGTGGAGTTTAAGCTTTTAGATGGTGCTGATTACAAAGATATACTAGAACTTTCGACTGGTCAGCGTTGTACTGTGATTCTACCGCTTGTTCTACAACACACAGATAGGCTTTTAATAGTAGATCAACCAGAAGATCATATTGATAACGCTTTTATAGCAGAGACCCTTATAAAGTCAGTGCTGTCCAGAGATAAGGCAAGCCAGATCGTATTCTCAACTCATAATGCAAACATACCGGTGCTAGGGGATGCTGATCAGGTTGTGCAGATGGGATCTGATGGTAAGCGGGGGTTCTTAATTGCATCCTCTGGATTGCAAGATCCCAAAGTTGTTAATGCTATTACGACGGTGATGGAAGGTGGTGAAAAGGCCTTTAGCCAGCGTGCTGAGTTCTACAACAAGCATAAATATTTATGACTAAAGAAGAAGCGATAAAGTTGTTAGATACAGGGTCTTCTCATGAAAGACTCAAGGCAGCTCGATTTTTGGCGGACAATCCAGAAATAGAGAATATCATAGCTTTAAGAAAAGCAAGAAGAAAAGAGACTGTGTCTTATGTGAAGAAAGGTATTAACCTTGCGATTGATAAGTTGGATAATATGCCAGCCGAGCAGGCGGTTAATGAAGGTGACGAGACTAGTGTTTCACAGGAAGTTAAAAAACAGATAAAAAGTCAAGCTATAGAATGGATAGCTGGTTTGCTGTTGCATGAAATAGCATCACCAATAGGGCTGGTAAAAAGATCAGCTGCTAGAGAAATCGATAACTATAAAGAATCTTCAACGAAAGCTCATCTCGATAATGTTTCAAATATATTTGAGGCTATTGAGCAGCTGAAGAGTGCAAGTGCCACGCCAAAAATACAAAATTTCGATTTTTTCGAAGTTCTAAACGGAGTCGTTGAAGAAGAGGTTGAGAAAAAGGGGGGAGGGGCTCCGTCACTTGTCGGACCTAGGCCTATGATGATTTTGAGTGACCCTACATTAGTTAGGTTAGCTGTCTCAAATGGGATAAGAAATGCTATTGAGGCTGTTAATTCTCTAGGTGATGAAAGAGCACACCCAGTTACTATCAATTGGGGCGAAACAGATGTCGACTACTGGGTTTCAGTCATTGATGAGGGCCCTGGGCTTTCTGGCCCAATGCAAGCAGCCTTTGAGATTGGTAGAACAAACAAGAAAAACCATAGCGGGTTTGGTCTGGCTATAGCTAGGCAAGCTATGGAAAGCCTCAATGGGGAAGTGTCACTAGAGCCAGGTGCGAATGGTGGGGCTCGTTATGAAGCAAGGTGGGAAAAATGACTATGCCCTGAATCCGTGAAGCCGGCGCCGACACTTTCCCTATCACCGCCAGCGAGCACTTTTTGATCATTCGCCCCGTGCAAGTTGGCTTTCGCAAGCCCGTTATTGCCAAAACCCACCGTGCTGATCGGTG
>NZ_JAKGAY010000024.1:0-51759 GCF_021532545.1 Halomonas sp. Cn5-12 | reverse complement strand
ATCAGCACGGTGGGTTTTGGCAATAACGGGCTTGCGAAAGCCAACTTGCACGGGGCGAATGATCAAAAAGTGCTCGCTGGCGGTGATAGGGAAAGTGTCGGCGCCGGCTTCACGGATTCAGGTAATAGATAGAATAGCTACTTAAAGCATAGGTATAGGTTCGTTGAGGTAGTCACCTAGAACCGTATCCTGTAGATTGGTTCCTGGTGATAAGTTCCAAAGACGGTTTTCCACCCCACGTGCAATCAAGTGAATCACCGCAGATTCGATAGCGGACATTACCGCTAACTGTACGGGCTCATTCGTGGTGATACCCGCTTCTGCCTCCAGCAAACGCCTAAAGTCGATGAAACGATACACGCCGGCTCTAAGTTCTTTAGAGTAAATGGTTTTGGTGGTAGTGACGTTGGCAAGTATTTCACCGGTGGATATTTCTACCGCACGCAAATTGACGGTTACTTGGTCTACTTGATATTGACCTGATGCACCGATACCGAAGTACTCCGCTCCCGCTCCTCCTGTTCGAATATTGGATTCATAAGCGATGATTCCTCCTTCGAGCATGACGGAAGCCGCGCGTAGTGACGGCAAGGTATCGGGCTGGCCAAAACGCTCGAACTCAGCGCGAATGATGCGTCGCTCGGTTAATAGGTTCTGTAAGCCTACCCGTTCCAGTGGTATGAACCAGCCTGAATCAGCGAGCGCGCCGGTGAGCATAGCAGCGGCCCCTTGGGTGACGGCCGTTGAAAAGGTGCTAGCCGGGGCGGGTCGATATTGTCCGGTTTGGTCTCGAAAATCATACACAGAGACAAAGATTTTTCCGGCGGGAGGTGGTAACGACACCAGGTCTTGATAGGTAGCACCTCTTGGTGTCAGCGTTGCTTGTGCCCCCTCTAAATTTTCCGACGTGGCTACCATCCCAGCGCATCCGCTGAGTAACCCAGCAATGACGATCGAGGCAATTATTTTCATGTTGTTCCCCTGAATAACTTAAGCCGTACTTTTTTGTTACTCGTACTTTTGATCATTAAGGGTTGAATAAACCGCCTACGCTAATTTCAGTCACGTCGCCGGTTATTTTATCGACGACACGAACCACTAACTGTCCGCTACTATCACTGACGACAACGCCAAACTCGTCGCTATCGAAACTACCTTCGTCGACTTCTCCACGACTGACATCAGAAATCAATTGGGAGATCAACCGGCTCTCCAAGTTTTGTAGTAGACGTTCCGTTGATGATAGAGACTGTACACTGCGTGTGTTCGGGTCCGTCGTCGTGTCCTGTGCCTGTGCTTTACCTAATAAGTAGCTACCCACAAAAGGGTCACCACCAAACGAAGGGTTGATGGGCTGATAGATCAAGTTGCCTGCCTGTGCTTGCGTTACCGCTATCGTCATTAGCCCTATGCTGGCGACTTTCTTTAACGTTTTCATCAAAATATCTCCTCTTTCCCCAAGTCTCTGTCCGAGGTCAAAGCGGCTGAGAGCTGTTGTTGGAGTAGTGCGTCTTCGACGATTTTTACAGCGTCTCCCGCTACGCGATCAGCCTCGCTGATTCTTGGAGAAAGCTGCGTTCTAAAGTACATCCGGCTGCCTTCCATGACCCATACCTGACTGCCCCATCGAGCATCAGGGCGCTCTTGAATGGTGATAGTGGCATTGCCAATGATGACGTTATCCATTGCTCGCTGGCTAAAGGCGCGGTAGAACGTTTTTCCTGCCATGGTGATGGTACGGTCGACCATGATTCCGGTCAGTTCACTACTGCCAGTTGACCGGCCTTGTATCTCTGGTCCGTCCGGGCTCGATAATTGGTTAATCGCATCTACCTCGGCCTGCTCATTTCTGGTAAGTGACGATGCATCGGCTGGCTCATTTGGTTGAGCGTTAGCAATGCTTGTTAAACACCATAAGAGAGCAATAGAAATTTTATGCTTAGCAGCCATGATGCTTATCTCACATTGAGTCATTGCGGATGCCGCTGCAGACTGCGCGCCGTTTCGATATTAGGCAAAATGGGTCCCAGGTTTTGATGGATCCAATTGAGCGCTTGAATTCGATTGTGCACGTTGATTTTTCGAAAGATGTTGTAAAGGTGCGATTTGACCGTGTGCTCGCTGACAAAGAGTTTGTCGGCAATCTGCTGATTCGAAGAGCCTGCACTGAGTAACGAAATGATCTCCATTTCTCGATTGGTCAAGCCACAGGCAGGGCGAAACGCGTTGCTTTGGTACTTTCGGTAAAAAAGAATCAAACGGGCCATCAAATCCCGCGACATCCAGAGCTCCCCCTCCAACAGCGCGTGGATACCTTTACAAATCACTTCCAGGCTTTCGTTACGATAAAAGACCCCCTTGAGTTGGGCACAAGACAAAGCCTCCAGCGCGTGGTCCATATCGCGGATGTTGAAAGCGGCCAGTGAGGTTTTGGCCAGGCTATCGGGAAGGTTTTCCTGCCACTCGGGTAGCGCCTCTACGCCGATGTGATCGCTATCGATAAGGATCAGCAGTTTGTTGGGAAGGGTGGCAGGCAGCGGCCTGCGCGGTGAATGAATGCTGACCGTACAGCCCGTGTGTTCGTGTAAATAGTCGGCAAAAAGCTGCGACTGGGGGCTTTTTTCGGTGACGATGTACACCAAGCCGTGCGTTTTTTCTTGGGACATTGGGGAGGCCTCATGAGCGTAAAGCGTGAGTAGGTGACCAATTGAGTGTTGCCTATAAGCTACATTTAGTAAAGATTTGTTATCAAAATAATTATAAAAGTAATTTGCACTTTGTTATTACTTTTTTGGAATATATAGCTCAAACTATTGTTTTTAGATGCATTTAATAGTGGATAGTGGTCATGACTGCGCTGAGCGAAAAGATACACTGAGTAACATTGAGTCGCCTTTAGCTGTGTTCTCTATAGGCGTAAACTGACCCCATCATGTGAAGGAGTCACCCCTATGAATGCAGCCAATACGCTCGTTTTAGCCAGTGGAAATTCTGGAAAATTAAAAGAATTCAATCAGTTGCTATCACCCCTTGGGCTGGATGTTCGCCCCCAGGCGGAGTTTGATGTGCACGATGTCGAAGAGACAGGACTAACGTTCGTTGAAAATGCGCTGTTAAAGGCGCGTGAAGCGAGTCGCGTAAGCGGGTTACCGGCGCTCGCCGACGACTCAGGTCTGGAGGTCGATGCGTTGCATGGAGCGCCTGGCATTTACTCTGCTCGCTATGCCGGTGAGCCGAAAAGTGACGAGCGTAACAACGAGAAACTGCTGGCAGCGCTGAGTGAGTGCGCGGAAGGCCAGCGCACGGCGCGTTACTGGTGTGTGTTGGTCTATTTACGCCATGCAGAAGACCCGGTACCGGTGATCGTCCAGCGTAGTTGGGAAGGAGAAGTATTGGCTCATCCGCGTGGCGAGGGCGGTTTTGGCTACGATCCGCTGTTCTGGCTACCCGATCAGGGGATGAGCGTGGCAGAATTGCCCAGTGAAACGAAGAACCGCTTGAGCCATCGAGGCCGTGCGTTACACACGTTGGTGGACATTCTGAAGGTGGCGCATGGCTAATCGATTGCCGCCGCTCTCGCTTTATATTCATACGCCGTGGTGTGTTCGCAAATGTCCTTACTGCGATTTCAACTCCCATGAGCCCGACAACCGCGAACTTCCCGAAGCGGCCTATTTGGCCGCCTTGCTGAGTGATTTGGACGGCGATTTGGCGCTGGCGTCTGGCCGTACTCTTCAAACCATTTTTATTGGTGGCGGCACGCCTAGCTTGCTATCGCCGACGTTTTATCGACAGTTATTCGATGGCATTCGTGAGCGGCTTGCCTTTTCGCCTAGCATTGAAATCACCCTGGAAGCCAATCCAGGCACGACCGAGCAGCAGCGGTTCATTGGTTATCGGGAAGCCGGTATCAATCGATTGTCTTTGGGGGTGCAGAGTTTCCGCCCCACTCAACTGAGTGCGTTGGGGCGAATTCATACCGGCAACGAAGCGGTGACTGCCATCGGTGAAGCCAGAGCGGCGGGATTCGATAACCTCAATATCGATCTCATGCACGGCTTGCCCCAACAAACACCTGAGCAAGCCATGGAAGATATTGATCAGGCGCTTGCCCTCGATCCTGAGCATCTTTCGTGGTACCAACTCACCCTGGAGCCCAATACGGCGTTTTTTTCTCACCCTCCTCCTTTGCCGGAGGAGGAGGCGTTGTGGGACATTCAGGAAGCAGGTCACCAGCGTCTTGAACAGGCTGGCTTAAAGCGCTACGAAATTTCCGCTTATGCCCGCCCGGGGCTACAGAGCCACCATAACCTGAACTACTGGCGATTTGGCGACTATCTGGGGATTGGTGCAGGCGCTCATGGAAAACTCACCCAAATAGACTCCCAAGGGGCGTGGCAGATTGAGCGGCGTTGGAAAACACGCCAACCCGATGCCTACCTGCGTCGCGCTAACGACCCACGTGGTTTTGTGGCAGGTCAGCAGCTCATCGAACCCCTGGATCTGCCCCTTGAGTTTGCCATGAACGCGCTGCGTTTAACCGAAGGGGTACCATTGGCGGATTGGGCGGCTCACACTGGCCAACCAGAGGCACTGTTACTTGCGCGTTTACACAGTGCTCAAGAAAAAGGACTTTTAGTGGAAATGCCTGAAAAGCTGCGTGCATCGCCTCAAGGTCTATTATTCTTGAACGAGTTGCTGGCCTTAATCAGCGAAGAGTGATCAGTACAAGTGACCAGCGATCAATAAGGCAATAACCCAATCATAAGCAAGGAGTGAGTGATGCGTATTTCTCGACTACTGACCCCACTGGCAGCGGCGATATTACTGGCTGGCTGCGCGACGTCCGATCCTTACGGCGGTCAAACGCAGCGCTCGAGCACCGCCATGGGCACCGGCATTGGTGCAGCGATTGGTGCAGCGGCGGGCGCTTTATCCGGTGATGGCAGTACGAGCCGTCGTGACCGTGCGCTAATTGGCGCCGCAGTAGGCGCGGCTGCCGGCGCGGGTGTGGGTGCTTATATGGACCGGCAAGAGCAGCAGTTGCGTGACAATCTGCAAGGCTCGCGTATTGAAATTGACCGCCGTGGCGATGATATTGTGCTTAATATGCCTAGCAGCGTCACGTTCGGGTTTGATTCCGCTGAACTCACAGCTGATGCGCGCAGCGCTCTAAACGAAGTGGCGAATGTCCTCACTCAGTACACCGATACTCGTGTGAACATTGCAGGCCACACGGATAGCACCGGGGATGCCAGCTACAACCAGCGTCTCTCTGAGCGTCGTGCTCAGTCGGTCGGTAACTACCTGAGCCAGAACGGTGTTTCCTCTATGCGCTTAAACACTATGGGCTACGGTGCTAATCAGCCGGTGGCTAGCAATGCTACCGAGCAGGGCCGCGCGCAGAACCGTCGTGTAGAAATCACCCTGACGCCTACCGGCAACGGCCAGTAATATGCGTTAATCTCGGCATTGCCGTCCAACGCCCGCTATGCTCACATAGCGGGCTTTTTTTTTGTTCAATTGCTAGCGAGCTGCCATGCTGTCGTATCAACACGCCTACCACGCCGGAAACTTTGCCGATGTCCAGAAGCATTTAACGCTTTTTGCGGTGGCTGATTATTTATTACGTAAAAAATCAGCGATTACATATGTTGATAGTCATGCGGGGAGAGGCCTCTATCCGCTAGCCACCAAAGAGACCCAGCGGCTTCAAGAGTATCGGGAAGGCATCGCTCCGCTCTGGCAGGCCCGACAGCAGCTGAGCGACCCGTTGCTTAGCCGTTGGCTTACCGCTTTGAATTCAGCACAACCCAACGCTGATGTGCTATCTCACTACCCGGGGTCACCCTGGTGGCTTGCTAAGGCGCTACGTGACCATGACCAACTGCGTCTATTTGAACTACACCCGGGTGAGCATGAACATTTGAGTGGCCAGACGCTGCCAAAGCAGGCACGTCGCGTATACGGCGATGGGTTGCAGGGGCTGAAACAGTTGGTGCCGGTGGCGACGCCACGAATGTGCGTGTTAGTAGACCCTAGCTACGAGCGCAAAGCGGAGTATCAAGAGGTTGTCGACGCGGTTGCTTATACCCTGGAAAAAGTGCGCCACGCCGTGTTGATGATTTGGTACCCGCTGCTGCCTGCTGGGCATCACGAAACGTTGCTCAGCGGGCTTGAAGCGAGCGGTATTCGTAAAATTTGGCACAGCGAGCTGCTGCTACGGGCCGCGGGGGAGAGTGCGCACGGGATGTACGGTAGCGGTATGGTGGTCATCAATCCGCCCTGGGGGCTGGATGAGCAGCTTGCTGCAGCGATGTCGCAGGTGACACCACTGCTGGGGAGCGACAGCCACTACCGCGCTAAATGGCTTGTAGGTGAGTAGTGGCGGCGAGTGGTGGGACTATTTACCGATACAGAAGCTGCCAAAAATTTCGCCGAGCAGATCATCGGCGCTAAATTCGCCGGTGATCTCCCCCAGCGCTTGCTGCGCATCCCTTAGGTCTTCGGCAAGCAGCTCGCCTGCACCGTAGCCATCTAGCTGTGCTCGCCCGGTATCGAGTGCAGCCATGGCGCGGTCAAGGGCATCCAGGTGGCGGCGGCGGGCGGAGAAGCGGCCCTCTGTGGTTGCAGAGAAGCCCATCACCTCTTTCAGATGCGTTTTCAAACTATCCACACCCTCTCCGGTTTTCGCAGATAGCCGAATAATCGGAGTGGCTGTGGATAATTCAATGCCCGGCGCTTCAGCACTGGCATCGATTTTATTACGCACCAGGGTAAGCCTCCTTTGATCGGGGAGGCGCTCCACGAACTCAGGCCAGATGCTCATTGGGTCGGTAGCCGCTGTGGTGGAAGCATCCACCATAAGCAGTACGCGGTCGGCCTTTTCGATCTCTTCCCATGCCCGGGCAACACCGATTTTCTCTACTGCATCGGGCGTATCACGCAGCCCGGCGGTATCAATAATATGCAGCGGCATGCCGTCTAGGTGAATGTACTCCCGGAGTACGTCACGAGTGGTGCCCGCGATGTCCGTTACAATAGCCGTATCCTGCTCGGTCAGCGCGTTCAGTAGGCTCGATTTACCTGCATTGGGGCGTCCTGCAATCACCACGCTCATGCCCTCGCGTAGCAGCGCGCCTTGCCCAGCGGCCTTACGAACAGCAACCAGCGCCTGTTGAACACTCTCTAAGTGCATGGCGACATGGCCATCGGCGAGAAAGTCGATCTCCTCCTCCGGAAAATCGATGGCAGCTTCCACGTAAACGCGCAGCTCAATCAGCCGTTCGACCAGGGCGGAGACCCGCTGTGAGAACTCGCCCTGTAACGAGCGCACGGCGTTTTCAGCGGCGGAGCGGGAGGTAGCATCAATCAGGTCGGCAATCGCTTCCGCTTGGGCTAAATCTAGCTTGTCGTTTAGAAACGCCCGTTCGGAGAACTCCCCTGGCCGTGCCAGGCGAGCGCCTAGCTGCAGGCAGCGCTCAAGCAGCATATCCATAATGATGGGGCCGCCGTGGCCCTGCAGCTCCAGCACGTCTTCACCGGTGAAGGAGTGAGGGCCGTTGAACAGCAGCGCGATGCCTTCGTCAATAGTGCCCTCAGCGCCATGAAACGGGCCATAGTGGGCGTGACGAGGAGCAGGGCAGTCACCCAGTATCTCAGCGGCTATCGAGCGGCAGGCGGGGCCTGACACGCGAATGATGCCCACGCCGCCACGGCCAGGAGGGGTTGCCAAGGCGGTAATGGTGTCTTGGGTATAGAGTCGGTCGGCCATGACGCTTCCTAAAGACGAAAGAGGGAGAGAGTGTTTCGCGATGGCACTTATGATGAGCACCTTCGCCCTAAAACGCCAGACCCCCGCAAAGGCGGGGGTCTGGGAGTAGCAGAGGGGGCGATTACTTGGTTCGCATCCCTTTGCCGACGCTTGGATCCTTCTCGATGCTGCGCGTAATGAAGTACTGCTGCGCCACCGAGATGATGTTGTTGACCACCCAGTAGATGACCAAGCCTGCCGGGAACCACAGGAAGAAGAAGGTGAAGATAATCGGCAGCATCTTCATGATCTTCGCCTGCATGGGGTCTGGCGGTGTCGGGTTCAGCATCTGCTGAACAAACATCGAGATACCCATCAGAATCGGCAAGATGAAGTAGGGGTCTTTCACCGAGAGATCCTGGATCCAGAATATGAACGGCGCGTGGCGCAGCTCAACGGATTCCAGCAGCATCCAGTAAAGGGCAATGAATACCGGCATCTGTACCAGAATCGGCAAACAGCCACCCAGCGGATTGATCTTCTCTTTCTGGTAGAACTTCATCATCTCTTGAGACATTTTCTGGCGGTCATCGCCATACATCTCTTTAAGACGCTGCATCTCTGGGCCCAGTTTGCGCATACGCGCCATCGACTTGTAGGCCTTAGCAGAGAGCGGGAACAGCACCAACTTCACCAATACGGTGAGCAGTACGATGGACCAGCCCCAGTTGCCCACGATGTCGTGGATCTTATCCAGCAGCCAGAACAGCGGGTTGGCAATGAACCACAACCAACCGTAATCTACGGTGAGCTTGAGGTTCGGTGCGACTTGCTCGAGGTAGTCTTGCACCTTCGGGCCCATGTAAAGCGTTGCGCTCAGCGTGGCTTCACCCTCGGGAGCCACGCTGCTGGTGGGGCCAGCGAAGGCCACTACGTTACGATCTCGAGAATCGGTCGTTACGTAGTAGAGATTCTGCTGGTTTTGAGGCGGTGCCCAGGCGGACACAAAGTAGTGCTGGATGATCGCTATCCATCCGCCTTGGGCCTCGCGATTCTCGAAGTTACGTTTTTGGATCGTATCGAAATCGATCTTCTCGTAGCGCGCTTCAGGCGTGGAATAAGCAGCCCCTAGGTAAGAATTCATCCCCATGGCCACCCCGCTAGAGGGGTCAGGGCTATTGTCACGGGCTAGCTGGCCAATGAATCGAGCGGAAACCGGTGCTTCGGTATTGTTGGCCAGGTAGTAACTCACATTGACCGCATAGCTACCGCGATCGAATGTCAGACGTTTGATGACGTCGACACCATTCACGTTAGCTGTCAAATCGACGCTGATCTGCTCTTCGTCATCGCCCAAGCGGTACTCGTTACGCTCGGGAGTAAAAGCAATGCGGCTTGCCTGACCATCCAGTTGAAGGCCGGAGCGAGCAACATAGCTGCGCGTGGCGTTATCTGACAACAGCACGTAATTACGGTCGGAATCCAGCGTTAGTTTGTGCTGCGGCAAGGCTGCGTAGACGATATCGCCACCGAAGGGGTCGATGCGTACGTCTAGAACATCCGTGGTGACCGCAATGAAATCACGGCTGGCGGTGTCGCTTTGCTCATCGCCAACGCCTTCGCTAATAGCGTTGTTAGGCGCAGAAGTACTGGGGACGGAGAGATCGTCGCTACCGCTTTCGTTCGCAGGAGCCCCATTGCTGCTTTGGGTGATCTCTGGCGTCGAATCGTAGGTGGTCTGCCCGTAATCCTGATTCCACTGTATAACCAGAAGGTAGGCTAGTACGGCCAGTGGAATCAGTAATAAAAGTCGTTTTACGTCCATGAGGGTTCTGCCCGATGGGTGGTGAACATGCTAATGGCGCAGTGTCATTTACTCGACCCATGACACACGAAAGCCTGCCAAGCGGCAGGCCAAGGTCGAGCGGCGAGGTGCGTCGTCAAGCGTCACGTGTTACGCCATTAGGCGGGGGAGATGCAGACACCGCCTGTGCGTCGCGCTGAAGCCGTTTCCACATGCCGTGTAGCTGGCGAGTGAGCGTTTCGTTATCGATATCCTGAGCGCCGCGCTTTGCCAATATCACAATATCCACAGAGGGTAAGTGATCTTGACGCAGACGAACGGATTCCCGAACGAGTCGCTTGAAGCGGTTACGATCAACAGCGAGCTTCACATTTTTTTTGCTGACCACCAGTCCAATGCGGGGATGTCCCCGGGTACTCATGCGCGCGAGCGCCATCATACCTTTGCCATGAACTTTCAGGTCTGCCTGTTCAAACACGTGACTAAAATCCCCAGCGTTTAGCAAACGTAAGCACCGGGGAAAGCCTTGAGGCGACACACGCAATCCGAGATCAGGCGCTCAGACGCTTGCGGCCTTTGGCGCGGCGGCGTGCGATCACGGCACGGCCGTTTTTGGTTGCCATACGAGCACGGAAGCCATGCGCGCGCTTGCGCTTGAGAACGCTAGGTTGAAAAGTGCGTTTCATAACTCGTTATTCCCACGTGGTTTAGGACGGAAAGTGAATTCCAAAAGACCCGGTCCAGTGAGGAACTAGCCGGGGAGTTTCAATTCAAGACCGGAAATTGTAGAGACTTCCCGCGCCGGGTGCAATTTTTCCTTGCATAAAAAGCTCGAAAAAGGCAATAGCGGCGCGGTTTGGCGCCCACTACTCGTTTTCTTGCATCGCACTACTATTACTAATGAAGTTATTTAAAACCTACTGTTATTAATAGTGGGGATACTATTTGTGGATAAGTCATTTTAGGAGATTATTATCAACAGCTTGAAGAAATAAGAAATCTGTGTATAAGCATCTAATAACGCGCGAATAAACTGTGAATTTGGTGTGGTCAGGCGGTGACAACTTGCTCGAAAGGAGGGTTGTACCCATGGCATCACCGGGTTTTCCTAAGCCCTTACGGAAAGTTGTCCACAGGCGAAAAAGAGCTGCTAACGCGTGTGGATAACCGTGTCGTTGGGCGCTACAATGGTCGGCCGTTTTCAACCGATGGTGAGATGAGTGTCACTCGCGCTTTGGCAACAGTGCCTGGACTACCTGCAGGACGAACTGAATTCACAGCAGTTCAATACCTGGATACGTCCGCTGCAGGCAGAAGAAGGAGAGTCCAATGAGCTACGCTTGTTGGCGCCGAATCGTTTTGTGCGCGACTGGGTGAGTGATAAGTACGCCAAGCGTATTAGTGAGCTAATGCGCGAGCTTGCCCCTTCTAAGCCTCCCAAAGTGAGCCTGACCGTGGGCAGCCGACGAGCTGCAGCCCCTGCGCCACAGCCTAGAGAGCTTGGCAATCCGGTCTCGGCAGCTCCCGCTCAACCGGCTTCACCTGCGGTCCATACGCCCCCCCGGGGCGATATTGGCGATGAGCGTGAAATCGACCAGCTACGTGAAGAGAGTGGCCCTAGCCGTCGTGGTAACGAGCGCCAGGTGCAGGTAGAAGGCAGCTTGAAGCACAGTAGTGGCCTAAACCCTAATTTTACCTTCGACACCTTTGTGGAAGGTAAGTCTAACCAGCTGGCGCGTGCGGCTTCTCGTCAGGTCTCCGAAAATCCTGGTGGCGCTTATAACCCGCTGTTTTTATACGGTGGTGTTGGCTTAGGTAAAACGCACCTAATGCATGCAGTGGGTAATGCGCTGGCGGGCCGACGTGAAAATGCCCGCGTGGTCTACCTGCATTCCGAACGCTTTGTGGCCGACATGGTAAAAGCGCTGCAGCTTAATGCGATTAACGACTTTAAGCGTTTCTACCGCAGCGTTGATGCGCTTCTGATTGACGATATTCAGTTTTTTGCCGGTAAAGAGCGCTCTCAAGAAGAGTTCTTTCATACGTTTAATGCGCTGTTGGAAGGCGGTCAGCAGATGATTTTGACCTCTGACCGTTATCCCAAAGAGATCAGTGGCGTTGAAGAGCGGCTGAAGTCGCGCTTTGGGTGGGGGCTGACCGTCGCCATTGAGCCGCCGGAGCTTGAGACCCGAGTGGCGATTCTGATGAAGAAAGCCGATCAAGCCAAAGTGGATCTACCCCACGATGCTGCTTTCTTTATTGCTCAAAAGATTCGCTCAAACGTGCGTGAGCTTGAAGGCGCGCTGAAGAAGGTGATTGCTGACTCCCACTTTATGGGTAAAACCATCACTCAAGACTTTATCCGCGAGTCGCTCAAAGACCTTCTGGCGCTGCAGGATAAGCAGGTGGGAGTGGATAATATTCAGCGCACAGTGGCTGAGTATTACAAAATTAAGGTGGCGGATCTGCTCTCTAAACGGCGCTCTCGCTCGGTTGCGCGCCCTCGGCAAGTGGCCATGGCGCTGGCGAAAGAGCTGACCAACCACAGCCTTCCAGAAATTGGCGATGCGTTTGGCGGCCGAGACCATACCACCGTGCTGCACGCCTGCCGAAAAGTGAAAGCCCTGCAGGAAGAGAATGCGGATATCCGTGAAGATTACAAAAATCTGCTTCGCCTGCTGACGAGTTAACCCATTTTCGTTTGGGCCTGCCAAGCAGGTAGGCCTTTCAGGATAGACACCCGGAGTTTCGATGAAATTTACTATTTCCCGAGAGGCGCTGCTTCGCCCGCTGACTCTGGTGGCGGGCGTAGTGGAACGGCGCCAAACGCTGCCTGTGCTCTCTAACGTCTTGATTCAAGTGGAAGGTGACCAGGTCGCGCTGACCGGCACTGACTTGGAAGTCGAGCTGGTAGGCCGCACGGTGGCCAGCCAAGTGGACCAAGCAGGGGCGGCAACCGTACCAGCTAGAAAGCTGATGGATATTTGTAAGTCGCTGCCCGATCAGTCCGACATTCAGTTAGCAGTTGAAGAGGGGCGCGCGGTATTACGTAGTGGTCGTTCGCGCTTTACACTTTCTACACTTCCTGTAGCAGAATTTCCTAATATTGAAGATGCCGATGGCAGTCAGGAACTCAGCGTTCCCCGTGGCACGCTTAAGCATTTGATTGAGTCCACCTCCTTTGCCATGGCGCAGCAGGATGTGCGTTATTACCTCAACGGTATGCTGCTGGAAATTCAGAGCAATTTGCTGCGTACAGTCGCGACCGATGGACACCGGTTGGCGATGTGCTCGCGTCCCATTGACGTTGCAGTAAGCCAGTCTCAAAAGCTGATTGTGCCCCGTAAAGGTATCCTAGAGCTCTCTCGCCTGTTGGATGACAGCGATGAACCTGTCAGCCTCACCTTGGGATCAACGCATGTTCGTGCGCATACAGGTGACTTCACGTTTACCTCTAAGCTTATTGACGGCAAATTCCCCGATTATGAGCGCGTAGTGCCGCGCAATGGCGATAAGGTGCTGATTGCCGAGCGTGCCGAGCTTCGTCAAGTGCTGTCACGTACCGCCATTCTCTCCAACGAAAAGTATCGCGGTGTTCGGCTGTATCTTGAGGAAAATAACCTCAAAGTAATGGCCAACAACCCGGAGCAGGAAGAAGCGGAAGAGAACATTGCCGTGGAGTACAGCGGTAGCGCCATGGAAGTGGGCTTTAACGTTGGCTATCTGGTGGATGTGCTCTCTGTGCTTGATGAAGAGCGCGTACAAATTACCCTAGCCGACCCGAACAGCAGTGCCCTGCTGGAAGAGCCTGGCGGTGGTGATGCGCTGTATGTTGTTATGCCGATGCGCTTATAACCGCATTGGGACTGAATGAAAACGGCGCTTCTACATTGTCAGAAGCGCCGTTTTCGCATTTGGCAACGGATAGCGCGTTTCATGGTCTTACTAGGTGGCATTAGCGGATGAGCGTGACACAACTCACTTTTCACGGACTGCGTAACTTGGCTCCGGTTACGATTCATCCGTCACCACGTATCAATGTTATCTATGGCGTGAACGGTAGCGGAAAGACCAGTATTCTGGAAGGTATTCATATTCTAGGCATGGGACGCTCTTTTCGTACTCGTCAGCTGAAAAATGCCATTCAGTCAGAGGCGCCGTATATGACGCTGTACGGCCGCTTAGCAGGAGACCCTGAGGTGACGCTGGGGGTAAGGCGAATGCGGACTCAGCGTGAGCTGGAGCTGCGTTTGCGTGGCGAAAAGGGTGTCCGATTGGCTGAGCTGGTAGAAGCTATGCCGCTCCAGCTTATTAATCCTGATGCTTTTCGTTTGCTGGAAGGGCCACCCGCTGGTCGCCGTGAGTTCTTAGACTGGGGAGTGTTTCACGTGAAACATCATTTCCTAGACGCGTGGCAGCGGACTCGCCGGGCGGTGAAACATCGGAATGCACTTCTTAGGCGTGGTAGAATAGCGGCCAGTGAAATAGCGGTGTGGGAGCAGGAGCTCGCCCATTGGGGAGAGCAGATGGATAGGCTACGCCAAGCATGGTTTAGTGAGTTCTTGCCCGTATTTGATGAAACACTGAAAAAATTGCTGCCGCTGCCCGGGTTAACACTCCGCTATGCCAGAGGCTGGGATAAACAACGCTCGCTGGCAGATGTACTGCACGATAGCCGAGAAACCGACCAGCAGATGGGGTTTACGCAGCAGGGCCCACAGCGCGCCGATTTGCGTATTCGGTTGAACAAGCAGCCCGCAATTGAGGTGCTTTCCAGAGGCCAGCAGAAGCTGGTAGTGAGTGCATTAAAGCTCGCTCAAGGAAGGCTTCTGGAAAGTACCGCACAGCGGCACTGCATTTATTTGATAGATGATTTACCGGCAGAGCTGGACGAGCATCACCGCCGCCAGTTCTGCGCTTTGCTTGAAGAGATGCAGTGCCAAGCATTTATTACCAGCGTCGAGCCCACCGCGCTAAGCGATGTCTGGCAGCCCACTACTGCCGTTGAGATGTTTCACGTGAAACACTCCGAGCAAGGGTTTAGCCAGTGCCAGCCAGATGGGTAGACGACACGGAACGAGACAGACTTCACGACGGAGTGGTCAATGAGCGAGCAGGCTTACGATTCATCAAGCATCAAGGTGCTCAAAGGGCTAGACGCAGTACGTAAGCGTCCAGGCATGTACATCGGTGATACCGACGACGGCACCGGGCTGCACCACATGGTTTTCGAGTTGGTGGATAACTCCATCGATGAAGCCTTGGCAGGCCACTGTAGCGAAATTCGAGTGGTCATCCACGCGGATGAATCGGTAACCGTGAGCGATAATGGCCGGGGTATTCCGACCGAGCTACACGAGGGCGAGGGCGTCTCTGCGGCGGAAGTCATCATGACGGTGCTCCACGCGGGCGGTAAGTTCGACGATAACTCTTATAAAGTATCGGGCGGCTTGCACGGCGTGGGTGTGTCGGTGGTGAACGCGCTCTCAGAAGAGCTGCGCCTGACAATTTGGCGCCAAGGGGAGGTGTTTGAGCAAATTTATCATCACGGCGTTCCGCAAGCGCCGCTAAGCGTCGTAGGAAAAACGGAAAAAAGCGGTACCCGCGTGCATTTTCGCCCGTCTCCGGCGACGTTTGCCAACATCGAATTCCACTACGATATTCTGGCGAAACGCCTGCGTGAGCTCTCCTTCCTCAACTCGGGTGTAGCCATTCGCCTGATGGATGAGCGTAGCGGCAAAGAGGAGCTGTTCCATTACGAAGGTGGTTTGAAAGCCTTCGTTGACCACTTGAACAAAAACAAAACCGTTCTGAACCCGGTATTTCACTTCAACGCTGGGCGTGATGATGGTGTGGAAGTCGAAGTGGCAATGCAGTGGAGCGATGCCTTCACAGAGAACATCTTCTGTTACACCAACAACATTCCTCAGCGGGATGGCGGTACCCACTTGGCAGGGTTCCGCGCTGCGCTAACGCGTACGCTAAACCACTATATCGAAGCGGAAGGTCTGCTGAAAAAAGCCAAAGTGAACACGTCGGGCGACGACGCCCGTGAAGGCCTGACGGCGATCATCTCCGTCAAAGTGCCCGATCCGAAGTTTTCATCGCAAACCAAGGACAAGCTCGTCTCGTCCGAGGTGAAGACGGCGGTGGAGCAGGAGATGGGTCGCTTGTTTGCCGACTACCTGATCGAAAAACCCAACGAAGCCAAAGCCATCGTCAACAAGATGCTGGACGCGGCCCGTGCCCGTGAGGCGGCGCGAAAAGCTAGAGACATGACTCGCCGCAAAGGCGCTCTGGATATCGCGGGTTTGCCGGGCAAGCTAGCCGATTGCCAGGAGAAAGACCCAAGCCAGTCAGAGCTTTACCTGGTGGAGGGTGACTCGGCGGGGGGGAGTGCCAAGCAGGGGCGTGATCGTCGTACCCAGGCCATTCTGCCGTTGAAAGGTAAAATCCTGAACGTCGAAAAAGCGCGCTTCGATAAAATGCTTTCCTCCGCTGAAGTGGGCACGCTAATCACGGCGCTGGGCTGCGGCATTGGTCGGGAAGAGTTTAATCCCGATAAGCTGCGCTACCACTCGGTCATTATCATGACTGACGCCGACGTAGACGGTTCGCATATTCGTACGCTGCTACTGACGTTCTTCTTCCGTCAAATGCCCGAGCTGATTGAGCGTGGGCATATCTTTATTGCCCAGCCGCCGCTTTATAAAATCAAACGTGGTAAGCAAGAGCTCTATCTGAAAGATGAGCAGGCCATGATTGATTACCTGACCACCACCGCACTGGATGGAGCAGGGCTGCACGTTAATGCGGATGCGCCGGGCATTGCTGGCTCACAGCTAGAAGCGCTGGTGAATCAGTATCGCAACGTGATGAAGCGAATTGACCGTTTGGCGCGGGTTTACCCCATCGAAGTATTGAAGCAGGTAGTACATGCTACCGCGCTACAGGGTGAGCCTAGCTTGAAAGACCGCGTCACCATGGAAAACTGGATTGCCGAGCTGCAGAAAGCCATGGATGACATGGTGGCCTATGAAGGCGGCCCGCGCTATCAGTTCTACTTGCAAGAAGACACCGAGCGTGGCCTGCATTTACCGGCGGTATCGCTGATTGCCCACGGCGTCACCACAGAATACGTGTGGGGCCTGGACTTCTTTGAAAGTGCTGATTACCGCGCCATGGCAGGCTTAGGGGAAACCCTCAACGGCTTGTTGGATGAAGGTGCCTACATCGCCCGTGGTGAGCGCCAGAAGCCCGTTGCACACTTCTCTGAAGTGCTGACTTGGCTAATGCAGGAAGGCCAGCGTGGCCTCTCTGTGCAGCGCTATAAAGGGCTAGGTGAGATGAATCCAGACCAGCTGTGGGAAACCACCATGGATCCGGATAGCCGTCGTATGCTGCGGGTTACTATTGAAGATGCGGTAGCGGCGGATATGATGTTCAACACCTTGATGGGTGATGAAGTTGAGCCGCGTCGCGACTTTATCGAGACCAACGCACTCGTTGCTAACCTCGATATCTAAAAAGCCTCTTCAATGTGTTTCACGTGAAACATTGAAAAGCAAAAAACCGTAGGCGAAGCGCCTGCGGTTTTTTTATGGATGGTGGTGTTCAATGCTAGTATGAAAATTGTGGAAAGGTTAGTCCAAGACACCTGCGATTAAATCGTCAACAAAGGCAGCTAAATCAGCGTAGACCAAGGCATGCTCTAGCCCGTCCCCTTTTGCGAGGGTCTTTTCCCCTTTACCCGTTCTCACGAGAACGCTACGGCATCCCACCGATTCACCCGCTTGCAGATCGCGTAGGCTATCGCCCACCATCCAACTGCCTTTCAGACTGGAAAGCGTTAGTTTGTCCTGTATCTCGGTAAATAACCCAGGAAGCGGTTTACGGCAGCCGCACTGATCATCGGGGCCGTGAGGGCAGTAAGCGATATGGGCAATTTGGCCGCCTTCCGCTTCCACCAGCCCATGTAAGCGCTCATTCATAGTGTTCAGCGTAGCTTCATCGTAGAAGCCACGGGCGATGCCGGATTGATTAGTAGCCACCGCCACGGTAAAGCCTGCCTGGGTAAGGCGGGCAATCGCGCTAATGGCAGAAGGGTAGGGGATCCATTCGGCAAGGGATTTGATATAAGCATCCGAGTCGTGATTAATCACGCCATCGCGATCCAGTATCACAAGCTGCTGAGCGGTAATCATGAGGCTCCTCTTATTGCGGTGGGCAAAAACGTCAACATTAGCGTAAGCCCTGAAGCGCGAATGAGCGAGTGTTTCACGTGAAACATTCATGTGCTCAATAAAAAGCCCGACTTATCAAAAGCCGGGCTATCGGTTACGCCTTCAGAGCAGTCGACGCTCTAAACACTCATCGTATCACTGGGGTAGCTGAGAGATATCGGCCACTTCCAGGAACAGCGCCTGCAGGCTGGCAAGCAGGGCAAGGCGGTTACGACGAATAGCATCGTCATCTGCCATGACCATCACCTGATCAAAGAAGGCATCGACTGGCTCGCGCAGCGTGGCCAGTGCGTCTAATGCCTGCTGGTAATCTCCTTTGGCAAACAACGGGGCTACCTGCTGCTGGCTAGCCGTGACCGCTTCAAACAGCGCTTTTTCCGCCGCTTCTTGAAGAAGCGAAGCTTCTACCTGAGTGCTGCCATCATGCTCCTGCTTGCTCAGGATGTTGGAGACACGCTTGTTGGCAGCGGCCAGGGCTGCGGCTTCTTCACGTTGAGCAAAGGCTTTGACGGCACGTAAGCGACGCGCAAAATCCAGCGGTTTGGTCACCGGGCGCGCACGAACGGCGAGGTACATCTCAGCAGAGATGCCCTCTTCCTGGCCCCAGGCGCGGAAGCGGTCGAGCATGTAGGTCAACACGTCTTCTACGAGGCCCTCGGCTTTCGGGAGATTCTGGTGCTGGTCAGCAGTGATCTGCAGCAGCTCGCGCAGGTCGAGGTTCAACTCGCCTTTGACCAGGATGTTCAATACGCCAATGGACGCGCGGCGCAGGGCAAAGGGGTCTTTCGCGCCGGTGGGGCGTTGACCAATACCGAAAATGCCTACCAGCGTATCCAAGCGGTCGGCCAGAGCCAGCGCTTGGCCGGTCAGGCTTTGCGGAATCGCATCGCTGGCAAAGCGGGGTAGATACTGCTCCTCCAGCGCCTGGGCAACCTCCGCCGGTTCGCCATCCTGCTCGGCGTAGTAGCGGCCCATAATGCCCTGCAGCTCGGGGAATTCGAGTACCATCTCAGTGACGAGGTCACACTTGGCTAATGCCACGGCGCGCTGGGCGTGGGCCACATCGCCATGAATACGCTCGGCGATAAAGGTGGCGATGGCCGTGCTGCGGCGGGCTTTATCCGCCAGCGTGCCCAGCTGCTGCTGGAAGACCACGCTTTCTAATTGCGGAATGCGCGAGGCCAGCGTGTGCTTGCGGTCGGTATCGTAGAAGAAGGCCGCATCCGCCAAGCGTGGGCGAATGACCTTTTCATTGCCGGAGATCACTTGATCAGGGTCTTGGCTCTCGATGTTCGAGATAGTGATGAACAACGGCTTCAGCTTGCCCTGATCATCCAGCAGGTGGAAGTATTTTTGATTGGCCTTCATCGAGGAAATCAGGCACTCGGCAGGTACTTCCAGGAAGCGCTCGTCGAAGCTGCCGGTGAGCGCCACGGGCCACTCCACCAAACCGCTCACCTCTACCAGCAGGTCTTCATCGATGACGGCGTTGGCTTCCTGAACCTCGGCCTCGGCGAGCACCTGCTCACGAATACGCTCGCGGCGCTGCTGGCGGTCGGCCAGAACGTAGGCATTCTCGAGTGCCGCTAGATAGTCATCGGCGTGCTCGAGTTGGATGGCATCCGGCGCGTGGAAGCGGTGGCCGTAGGTGGTGCGGCTGGCCTCTAGACCCAGTGCTTCAGCAGCAATGACATCGCTGCCATACAGGGCGACCAGCCAGTGCACCGGGCGCGAGAACTCAGCGCGTGATGCGCCCCAGCGCATGTTTTTGGGTACGGGCAGCGACTGTAGCGTTTTGCGAATCATCTCCGGCAGCAGCGCTTGAACGCTGTCACCCTGCTGCTGTTCGCGGTAGCCAAGCCAGGTGCCCTTATCGGTTTCCAGGTGGATCAGCTCATCCACGCTGACGCCGCATGAGCGAGCAAAGCCTTCCGCTGCTTTGGTAGGGGTGCCATCTTTAAAGGCAGCGGCCAGCGCGGGGCCACGGCGCTCCACTTCACGGTCTGGCTGCTTGTCGGCAAGTCCGGTCACCTGCACCGCTAAGCGGCGTGGGGTAGCAAAGGCAGTCACGGTTTGGAACGGAATTTCAGCGTCTTGCAAACCTTTCTCGATGCCTGCAGCAAAGGCATCAGAGAGCGCGTCGAGCGCCTTTGGCGGGAGCTCTTCTGCGCCTAATTCTAATAAAAGCGTATCAACAGCCATTATGCGTCTCCCTGATCGGCGAATAGCTCGGGTAACAGTTCACGGCGCAATGCCTCGGGGGCCATGGGGAAGCCTGCTGCTTTGCGTGACTCGTAGTAGGCAGTGGCTACGTCACGCGCCATGGTGCGTACGCGCAGGATGAAGCGCTGGCGTTCCGTGACGGAGATCGCGTGGCGTGCGTCCAGCAGGTTAAACGTATGGGACGCTTTCAGCACCTGCTCGTAAGCGGGCAGCGGCAGGCTTGCGGCCAAGAGTTTGCTGCACTCTTTTTCCTGGTGATCAAACGCCGCGAAGAGCTGATCCACATCTGCGTGCTCAAAGTTATACGCAGACTGCTCGCGCTCGTTTTGCAGGTAGACATCGCCATAACTTACTTTGCTGCCGTCCGGCGCGATGGCCCATACCAGGTCGTAAACGCTATCGACGTTCTGCAGGTACATGGCGATACGCTCAAGCCCATAGGTCAGCTCGCCGGTGACGGGGTAGCACTCGATGCCGCCCGCCTGCTGGAAGTAGGTGAACTGAGTCACTTCCATGCCGTTGAGCCATACTTCCCAACCAAGGCCCCAGGCACCTAACGTGGGGGACTCCCAGTTGTCTTCCACGAAGCGCACGTCGTGGATCAGCGGGTCGAGCCCCAAACGCTTCAACGAGCCTAGGTAAAGATCCTGTAGGTTGCTGGGGGAGGGCTTCATCACCACCTGAAACTGGTAGTAGTGCTGCAGGCGGTTGGGGTTTTCGCCGTAGCGGCCGTCGGTTGGACGGCGGGAAGGCTGCACATACGCAGCGTTCCAAGTTTCTGGGCCAATCGCCCGCAGGAAAGTCGCAGGGTGGAAGGTGCCCGCGCCGACTTCCATATCGAGGGGCTGAAGGATGACGCAGCCCTGTTCTGCCCAATACTGTTGCAGAGCAAGGATCAAGCCTTGAAAGGTCGACACATCGGGTGTCGATTGGTTTGTCGAAACACTCATCGCGGAAAGCACCGTTGGCCATGAATTCATAAGCCGTCAAGTATACAATCACAGGCAGATGGGTTATAGGCACGTTAGCCAAAGAGCTGCTTTTGGTAAGGAGAACGAGATGATCGTGGTAACAGGCGGGGCCGGGTTCATCGGCGCCAATATTGTCAAAGCGCTAAATGCTCGTGGCCGTGACGATGTGATGGTGGTCGACGACCTACGTGATGGCACTAAGTTTGTCAATTTGGCGGACTGCACGCTGGCTGACTACTTGGATAAAGACGATTTCATCGCCCGCGTGAAAGCCGCGCTACGTGGTGAAACGGTGGACTTGCCCACCATCGATGCGATTTTCCATGAAGGGGCCTGTTCGGATACAACCGAGTGGGACGGGCACTATATGATGGAGAATAACTTCGAGTACTCCAAAGTGCTGCTCAACTACTGTGAAAAACTGGGCATTCCTTTTCTGTACGCGTCGTCAGCGGCGACCTACGGCGGCAGCGAGGTGTTCAAGGAAGCGCCAGAGTATGAAAAGCCGCTTAACGTCTACGGCTACTCCAAGCTACTGTTCGATCAGCACGTGCGTTCGCGCTGGAACGAGCTGACCACGCAGGTGGTGGGCTTCCGCTACTTCAACGTTTACGGGCCGCGAGAGCAGCATAAAGGCAAGATGGCCAGCGTGGCGTACCATAACCACCTGCAGATCCGTAACGGCGAAACGCTGAAGCTGTTCGGTGCTTACGGCGGCTATGAGGCGGGCATGCAGAGCCGCGATTTTGTCTACGTAGGCGATGTGGTCGATGTAAATCTCTGGTTCCTGGACAACCCCAGCGCCTCGGGCATCTTCAACTTGGGCACTGGCCGTGCGGAGCCGTTCAAGGCGATTGGCGAAGCGGTCATCGACTTCTATGGCCAGGGCAAGATCGATTACATTCCCTTCCCCCAAGAGTTGAAAGGGCGCTACCAAAGCTACACGCGTGCCGATATTAGCCAACTGCGTGCGGCAGGTTGTGACGTGGAATTCAAAACCGTCGCTCAGGGCGTTAAGGCGTACTTGGAGTGGCTAAATGGCTAACTCTGCCAAGCGACTGCTGGTAGTAGGCCCCTCCTGGGTAGGCGATATGGTCATGGCACAGAGCCTGTTTATGACCTTAAAAGCGCGCTACCCGGGTGCCACCCTTGGGGTGGTCGCCCCCGCTTGGTCTCAGCCGATTCTTGAGCGTATGCCAGAAGTAGATGAGGTGTTGCCATTGGCGGTGGGCCACGGTGAGTTTGGGCTGGCAAGCCGCCGCGAGCTGGCGGCCAGATTACGCGGCCGCTTTGACCGCGCCATCGTGCTGCCGCGCTCCTGGAAAGCAGCGCTGGTGCCCTTTATGGCGCGCATTCCCGAGCGGGTGGGTTTTTTAGGTGAGCACCGCTACGGGCTGTTAAAAGAGCGCCGCAAGCTAGACAAGCAGGTGCTGGACCAAACCGTAAAACGCTTTGTGTCACTAGGGCTGCCTTTGGAGGAGGCGCAAACCGGTCAGTTTGCCATTCCCAAACCACGGCTCACCATTGATCGGGATAATTTGGTGAACCTGCGTCTTACCCACGCGCTGTCATCACGCCCCGCCATAGGCATGATGCCGGGCGCAGAGTATGGCCCGGCCAAACAGTGGCCGCTTGAGTACTTCCACCAACTGGCAGCAAGGCTAATCAAAGATGGCTTTGAGGTACGCGTACTGGGCGGGGCCAAAGATCAGGCGGCGGGGCAAGCCATTGTGCAGGGCTTACCCCACGCGCATAACCTATGTGGAAAAACGCAGCTAGCGGATGCGGTGGATTTGCTGGCCGACTGCCGTCAGGTTGTGACCAACGATTCGGGCCTGATGCATGTGGCAGCCGCCGTGGGCGTAAGAATCCATGCGCTTTATGGCTCCTCCTCACCTGCCTACACGCCACCGCTCACGAACAATGCGGTAATTCACTACCTGGGGCTCTCCTGCTCGCCGTGCTTTCAGCGAACTTGCCCCCTGGGCCACACCAACTGCTTAAATGAGCTAGACGTAGAGCGCGTTTACCAAGCCATGCGTGCTGACCGGCAGAACGCTAACGGGGTGATCGTTAGCGCATAATCTCTACTTCGTCGGCGAGATCGGCGGGTGTCTCTGTGACCTGTTCAGCGATGCTCTCTTCGCTTTCACGCCGCTGTGGGGCGAGCCCTTCCCAGAGTCGATGCTGGAGGGCTGTCTCCTCCCGTAGCCGCTCATTCAGCGTCTCAAGCCCATGAATTTCGACCAGCGTGGGCTGACTGCTCAGCAGTGACGCACCTAACCCGGCACGGTTATCGTTCAGCGGCAGGCCCATGGCATCCAGAATTGTGGGAAACACATCTAGCATGGTGGCGCCTCTACGCACCCGCTGTGGTCGAATGCCATCACCTAGCATGATAAGCGTATTGTCGCGATCCAGCGCGGTGAGCTGATCCCATACCGATACGCGCATGGTGAGATGATCACTTAACACCACGACCAGCGTATTCTCCAGCAGCCCCTCTTGCTCTAACTGTTCGATAAAATCACGCGCTTGGCGCGCAGAGCACTCCACCGAGTAAAGAATATCCTGACCATCGAATTCGCCCTGGCGGTCCTGGCAGGTTTGTGAGGGGAACCCACTAGGCGCGTGCCCCGCGATGCTCAAGTTCACCACCGCCCAGGGGCCGTTATCTTCTTCGTTCAGGCGGCGTATTTCGTCAGCAGTAAAGTCGTATAGCGTATCGTCATACAGCCCCCAGCTATTCACATACTCTGGGTCATCAAGTTCAGGCAGCAGCTCCTCTTTGCCTTTCACGGTATTGAACTGGTGGCCGCGATAGAAAAGCCCCTTCCCGGCAAACTGCGTGCTGGCACCGCCCAAAAAGCTAAGCCGATAGCCTTGTTCAGCCAGCACATCTCCCAAGCAGTCAACGCCAGGTACTACCTTGGAAAGCGGTTCAAACTGGCTATCGTGTAGAAGTCCCGCAGGCATAAGCGGCACGCCGCACTGGCTGGCGATCATCCCAGCCATTGTCCAGCCGGTATTCTCCATCTGGTGAATGCCCTCAAACACCAGCCCGCGTTCGCCCAGCGCGGTTAAGTCCGCATACGCATCACCAAACAGCTCATTGCTGTAGGTGCGCTCTATGCTCTCTAAATACATCAGCAGTAGGTTGGGGGCATCGGGCTGGTCGCCGGTAGGCGGTGGCACATAGCGGCGGTCTAACCACGCGCCGTCGTCAGTCACAATGGCGGCACTGCGCTGGCCAATGCCATAGAGCAGCGGGTTAGCCGCCAGCAGCGCAATGGCAAAGAAGCGCTCGGTTAATCGCCAGCGCTGATCGTGGCGCGACAACCACGTTACGGATGCCAGCACCGCCAGTACGGTGAGCGTGTAGGACAGTGCCAGCAGCATTTTACCTGCCCCGCCATGCTCCGCCATGCCCGCCTGTAAATGAAAAAACACCGCCCCGAGGTCGACGTTTCCGAAGCTGTCGGCCAAATAAACATAGATGCTAAATAGGCTAAGTGGCGCAAGCGACCACGGCCACATAGCCCGGTAGCGAGCATTGAGCGGTGCACCCCAACGCAGTTTTAGGCCGACCCCAATCCATACGGCTGCGGTCAAAAAGAGTGTCCACCAGGGCAGGCGAGTTAGCACAGTGACGGCATAGCCGAGGCTGAGGCCAATCACAACCAGAGGCAGCCAGGGGGTAAGTTTGAGTGACCTTAAGGCGGGCATTCTGTATCCCTTTTCAGAACGTGCTAAATGAGTGGTTCAGCTTATCAAAAGTCGCGCGCTGTGGCCGTGTTAGCATGCAACTAAACGCGCCATGGTAATGAGCACCATGGCCATGGGTCTTAAACCAAGTGGGCAAAGGTGAACCGTGTCTATTTCCGCTGTGTTAATTGTCAAAAACGAAGCGCACCATTTACGTGAGTGCCTGGAAACGCTGACCTGGGCCGACGAAATCGTGGTGCTGGATGCGGGTAGCCAGGATGACACCTGCACGATTGCGCGTGAATTTACCGACCATGTGAGCGTTAATGCCGATTGGCAAGGCTTTGGTATTCAGCGCCAGAGGGCGGAAGCCCTGGCAAGCAGTGAGTGGATTTTGATGGTTGATGCTGATGAGCGCGTAACGCCTGAACTGCGCGACAGCATTAAAGATGCTGTTCAGCAGCCGCCTGCTGCCTATAGCGTGAGCCGCCTGTCGTGGTGCTTTGGCCGCTTTATTCGCCACTCTGGCTGGTACCCAGACCGCGTGCTGCGCCTCTACCCGAAACACCAGGCGGGCTATAACGCTGCGCTGGTGCATGAAAAGCTGGTGGTAGAAGCCGGGCTGGCTGAAAAGCCGTTATCCGGCGACCTGCTTCACTACACCTACCGCGACCTGCGCCACTATCTTGAAAAATCTGCGCATTACGCCCAGGCCTGGGCAGAGCAGCGCGCCGCACAGGGGAAAACGGCCACGCTGTGGCAGGGCATTAGCCACGGACTGGCCTGCTTTCTCAAAATGTATGTGCTTAAGGCGGGGTTTAAAGATGGCAAGCAGGGGCTGTTGTTAGCCCTGCTGTCCGCTCACTCAACCTTCGCTAAGTACGCGGATCTCTGGGTTCGTACGCAGACCTCCGAGAAGCAGCGCTGAGATCTGGTGGGCTGCCGCGTCGAGATCGATGGCAGTCATGTCCTGTGTGTCAGCGCCTGAAGGCGGGCTAAACGCCAGGCGCTTTTCCGCCCGGTTGCAGGTTTGCCAGCGCAGCGGCGTGGCTGAGCGCTTGGCCGGATAAAACCCCGCCGTGGCAATGTCCAGGCAGCCTGCGATATGCAGCGGCCCGGTTGAGCCGGCAATCAGCATATCCGCTCCGCCAAGCTGTAGGGCAAAGTCGTCGACACCTGCGGTGTCGGGGAAGTGGTCTGCTACAACACCATTTGTGGCAAGCTGCTCCCTCAACTCTTGTGCCTGGGGCTGCTCACTGGGGCCAGCGCTGATCAGCCAGCGTAGTGGTAGGTGCTGGCACTGCTGGTGCACTTGAGTGATCAGCGCTGCGTACTGCGCTACCGATAGATTCACAGCCGAGCCGCCGCTGCCAGGATGAACCACCACCACGCGCTCTGAAGCGTCGTTGACCAACGTTTGTCGCTGTTCATAACGCTGCGCGAAATCCATCGGCCAGAAGGGGGGCGAGGGCAGGGTGGAAAGCGTTAGCGAAAGGCGAGCCAGCAGTTCACAGGCCAAATCGACGTTGTACTGGTACTCCGGCTTTGCTGATTGCGAGCGGCGCTGGCGTACCCGTACGTTATAGAACACCTGCGCCCACTTGGTCGCCGGGGCAACGCGCAGCGGAATGCCTGCTTTCATGCCTAGCCAACCAATGCGCGGTGTCGAGAACAGCGTTAGCAGTGCATCGAATTTCGATTGTTTCACGTGAAACAATAGCGCCTGCTGCGCCGCTTTATCGGCCTGGCTGCCAGGGTCGATAATGACCTCGTCCACCCATGGGCACGCATTGGCTAACGGGGCCGTATAGGCAGGCACCAGTACCGTCACGTGGGGCGCAGGCGATGCCTGTTTCAAACACGCCAAAGCTGGCCACGCCAGCATAAAATCGCCGATTTTATCGTTACGCACGACAAGCAGTTTCTGCGCCATGATTTTAGGCCCCGTTAATAGCAGCCTGTATACTACAAGAGATTGTATTGATTGTTTAACGGTGCGCGGCTGGGTAGGGAATACGATGGCAAATAAGGTACTGCAACTGTGTCTTTCAGATGGCAAAGGCGGGATGGAGTTATACGTAGACCGTATTATTGAAGACCTGCAGTCAGAAGGGTGGGAAGTCTTCGGCATCTGCCTGAAAGATACCAAGGTAGCCACCTATATGCAGCGCAATGGGATTCCTTATAAGGCCTTTGCTAGCAACAGCCAGGCGCTCTCCCACGTATTCTCCATACGCCGCTGGCTGATCGAACAGAATATCTCTGTTATTCACTGCCATAAATCCAGTGATTTACGCCTCACCACGCTGTTAAAAGCACTGCTACCAAAACTAAGAATAATTTACACTGATCACGTGGGTGGGCAGCGCCCCAAAAAAAGCCCTTATCATCGTGTTGCCTATGGCAGTGTGGATCTTGTGCTCTCTATCAGCCAAGCAACGCATCAGCGTAATGTCCGCAATTTACCGCTTTCCCAGGAGCGTGTGGTTTGCTTGCCCCACGGGGTCGATATCGAGAAGTACCAGCCCACGAGTGACTCTGCTGCCATTGCGGCCAAACGCGAAGCGCTGGATGTTCCGGCGGATGCGGTGATGATTGGGTTGCCAGGGCGCGTCACACCGGGTAAAGGCCAGGACATATGGGTGAAAGCGCTGTTGGAATTAGACCCATCGCTTAACTTCTATGCGCTCTCAATTGGTGGCACAGACTATGCCTCCGGAGGTGTGGAAGCGTTTTATGCCGAGCTGCAGCGCACCATCGCGGGCACGCCGCTGGCGGATAAAATCACCTTTCTAGGGCATCGCAGTGACCTGACGGATATTTTGCCCGTGCTGGATGTGGTGTGCATTCCTTCGGAAAATGAAGCGTTCGGCCTGACCATCATCGAATCCATGGCCTGTGGGATGCCGATCATTGGCTCGAATACCGGGTCGTTGCCGGAGCTAGTGGATGCTGATTCCGGCGTGCTGCTAGGCCCGTTTGACGTGCCCGCCTGGCGCGATGCCATGGACACGCTCATTCGTGATGCGGCCACACGTCAAGCCATGGGGCGTGCCGCGCGGCGGCGCGTCGAGGAGCACTTCAGTAACAAGCAGCACGTGAAGCGCTTAATGGAGATCTACTCAGTGTCGGCATAGCCTGCGTAAAGCGGCGCCATCAGATTTTCCACTTGGCTAGGGGCAAACTTCACCACCGACCGCTCCAGCCGCTGTAGGTTACGTGCCTGCCATTTGCCCGGCGGGCGCAGTCGGCAGCGGTCGAGATCGATTAGCCAGGGTTTGCCAGCCTCATCCACCAGAATATTACGGGCGTTGAGATCCACATGATCGAGCCCTGCCTGGTGAAACCGCTTGATCATGGCGCCTACGCGCATCAACAGCGCCTCGTCTGCCTCTTCGGCGCTCAGTAAGGAGGCGAGCGCTCGGGCGCCCGGGATGCGTACGGTCAGCAGGGCCGCCTCATAGGTCAAACCGAACCGAGTGACGCAGCAGGCCACTGGGCGAGGCACGGGAAGCCCTTGCTCATACAGCGCGGCGGTCAAGCGCACTTCACGAAACGCTCGTGTGCGCTCTGCCCCCAGCCAGACATAGCGTTGCTTGCTGACCTTGGCGATGAGCCCGCCGCGCTGGTAAGGGCGCAGCACCCACTGCTCGTGGTCGCGTGCTTGCAGGAACAGGCTGCTGCCCCGGCCAGGTGCTTCGCCGACTACCAGGCCTTGCGATTGCCAGTAATCTGACTCGAACAGCGCCGTGCTCAGTGGGTGAGTCGGGGAGGACAGTTGGTGTGATGCGCAGGCGTCACTTAAACTGTCTGCATCATGTAAAATCAGCCCATTTTTCTGCTGGAGTGCCGCTAAGCGCATGAAGCCCTCTCTGCCTGCTCAACCAAACCATATTGCTATTTTGCGCCTCTCCGCTCTGGGAGATGTGTGCAATCTCGTGCCCACGGTGCGAGCGTTGCAGCGCCAGTGGCCGAACGCGCGCATTACCTGGATTATCGGCAAGGGGGAGCACAGTTTACTGGCCGGGCTTTCCGGGGTCGAGTTCGTCGTGTACGACAAATCGACGGGGCTCTCCGGCATGCGCGCTATCTGGCGCGAACTGGCGGATACCCGCTTCGATGTGCTGCTGCATATGCAGCAGGCCATTCGCGCCAGCGTGCTCTCGCTGGGCCTTAAAGCCAATGTGCGCGTCGGCTATGACAAAGCCCGTGCCAAGGACGCCCAGCACTGGTTTACCCAACACCAGCTAGCGCCCCATGCCAACGCCCACGTGCTGGAGTCATTCATGGACTTCGCCCGTTTACTGGGCGTCGAAGACGACCGCCTAGAGTGGAATCTCGCGGTGCCCGCAGTGGCCTATGAGGAAGCCCGCGCTATTAGTGGCGATGCGCCTTATTTAGTGATTAATCCTTGTAGCAACGCGCGGTTGCGCAACTTCCGCAACTGGTCGGTGGAAGGCTACGCCAGCGTGATTGAACACGCGTGGGTGCAGCACGGTCTGAAGAGCGTACTCACCGGTGGCGGCAGCCCGCTTGAGCGGGAAATGGGTGACCATATCGAAGCGCTCTGCCAGTCAGGTAGTGTGATCAACGCCATTGGCGGCACCTCGTTGAAGGGCGTATTGGCGTTGATCGATAACGCCCGCGCGGTGATCGCCCCGGATACTGGCCCGGCTCATATGGGCAACGCCATGGGCACGCCGACGCTTGGCCTCTATGCCACCACCAACCCTCAGCGGGCCGCCCCCTACTTGTGGCGCGATTTTGCCGTCAATGCCTACCCCGATGCGGTACGCACCTACCTGCATAAATCGGTGGACGAGGTGAGCTGGGGGCAGCGAGTACGCCATGCCGATGCCATGGACTTGATCAAGGCTGACGATGTGATTGCCAAGCTAGACGCGCTGCTGGCGCACACCGCAGCGCAGACCACAACAGGACCCTCGGATGAAAGTTGATTTAACCGCCCTGGAACATGCCCGCGTACTGGTGGTAGGCGACGTCATGCTCGACCGCTACTGGCACGGCGGCACCTCGCGGATCTCCCCAGAAGCGCCGGTGCCCGTGGTACGCGTGGAAGATGCCGACGACCGCCCCGGTGGCGCAGCCAACGTAGCGCTCAACGTGGCTTCATTAGGCGGCCATGCGGCACTGGCGGGTGTGGTGGGCGAGGATGAGAATGCCGAGCTGCTCACCAAACGCCTGGCTGCATCTGATGTAAGCACTTACTTTCAGCGCAGTGCCGAGATTCCCACGATCACCAAGCTGCGAGTGATGAGCCGTAACCAGCAGTTGCTGCGCTTGGACTTTGAGCAGCGCCTCGACAGTGTGGATACCAGCGGCCTGCTGACACAGGTTGAGCAAGCCCTGCCTGAGTGCGACGTGGTGATTTTATCGGACTACGGCAAGGGTACGCTCAACCAAGTGGAGCGGCTAATCGAGATGGCTCGCCACCACAGCAAGCGAGTGCTGATCGACCCCAAGGGCCAAGACTTCACCAAGTACCGGGGGGCCAGCTTGATTACCCCCAACTTAACCGAGTTTGAAGCCGTGGCGGGCCCATGCGCCACCGACGCCATACTGGCCGAGCGAGGCGAAGCGCTGCGTGCTGAACTTGAGTTAGAAGCGCTGCTGATTACCCGCAGTGAGAAGGGCATGACGCTGATTCGTGAAGGTCATGCACCGCTGCACCTGCCCACCCGTGCCCAGGAAGTGTTCGATGTCACGGGGGCCGGCGATACCGTGATTGGCCTGATGGGCCTGGCCCTGGCCGCTAACCATGCGCTGCCGGAAGCCATGATGCTGGCCAATCTGGGCGCGGGCCTGGTGGTGGCCAAGCCGGGTACCGCCACGCTCTCCATTGCCGAGCTTTACACCGCGCTGCATGGCGACAAGCTGGCCGAGTTCGGCGTGATCGAGCCAGCGCCTCTGGTCGATGCCGTTCGCGCTGCGCAGCTGCGCGGTGAGCGGGTGGTGATGACCAATGGCTGCTTCGATATTCTCCACGCAGGCCATGTGGCCTACCTGGAACAGGCCAAGCGCCTGGGTGACCGGCTGATTGTGGCGGTCAACGATGATGCGTCCATTGGCCGGTTGAAAGGGCCGAAGCGCCCCATCAACCCGTTGAACCGACGGATGCAAGTGCTGGCCGGGCTCGGTGCGGTGGATTGGGTCGTGCCATTTAGTGACGACACGCCCGCCGCCCTGATTGAGCAAGTACTGCCGGATATCCTGGTTAAAGGCGGCGACTACCGCCCCGAGGATATCGCTGGAGGCAGCGCCGTGATTGCCAACGGTGGCGAGGTGAAAGTGCTGGGCTTTGAAGATGGCGTTTCCACCACGGCGATGATCAGCTCCATTCTGGACCGCGAAAGTTAATGGCAGCCCCCCGCTGGCCACGGCTGGCCTATTCGGCGGCGCTCTATGGGCTAGCGCCGTTGATCGGCTGGCGCATCTGGCGTGAGCAAGTGCCTACTTACTCACGGCTCCAGCGGCTGGGGTTGTGCCTCGAACCGCTGCCGCCCCCACCGCGCATTTGGTTGCACTGTGCCTCGGTAGGTGAGGTACGCGCTGCCCGCCCGCTGATCGAAGGGCTGCTGGCGCGCTTTCCCCACTATAGCCTGCTGCTGACCACCATGACCGCCACCGGTGCCCAGCAGGCGCTGGCGCTGATAGCAGAACAGGACGCTACCGATCAGCCTCGTCTTGCCCATCGGTTTCTTCCGCTGGATTTCCCCGGCGCGGCCAAGCGCTTTGTGGCCCGCGTAAGACCTGCCCTGGCCATCCTGTTTGAAACCGAGCTGTGGCCTAACCTGCTCTATGCCTGTCGACGGAAGGCAGTGCCGGTGGCAGTGGTCAACGGCAGGCTATCGCCCCGTGCGTTTAGCCGTTACCAACGGCTGCGCCCGCTGATGGAAAGCGCCCTCGCCAATGTGACGTGGCTGGCTGCCAAGTCGTCACAGGATGCCGAGCGTTTCCAGGCATTGGGCTGCGCGCCTAGCACTACCAGCGTGGTGGGTTCGCTGAAGTTTGAGCAACCCTTGCCGACCAAGGCACTAAAAGAGAGTGAGTGCTTACTACAGGCATGGGATGGGCGGCCCGTTTGGGTAGCGGGGTCCACCCGTGAAGGGGAAGAGGCGCTACTGCTGTCGGCACACCGTCAACTGCTTAAACACTTTCCAGAGGCGCTTTTAGTGCTTGTTCCACGCCACCCCCAGCGCTTTGACGACGTGGCTCAACTTTGTGAGCGTGACGGCTGGGAGGTCAGTCGCCGTAGCCAGCAACAGCCTGTCACGCCTTCCACTCAAGTGTATTTGGGCGACACATTAGGCGAGCTGTCAGCGCTGTACGGTGCGGGGAGCGTGGCCTACGTGGGCGGCAGCCTGGTACCGCTGGGCGGGCACAACGTGTTGGAACCTGCTGCGCTGGGTAAGCCCGTGCTGTGTGGTCCGTCGCTGGAGAACTTCAGCGATGTTGCCGAGCCGCTCTTGGCGGCCAAGGCGCTGACCGTGGTTGATTCCGCAGAAGCGCTTGCAAGCGCCTTGGCAGAGTA
The DNA here is from genome assembly GCF_021532545.1 of Halomonas sp. Cn5-12. Lineage (NCBI taxonomy): Bacteria > Pseudomonadati > Pseudomonadota > Gammaproteobacteria > Oceanospirillales > Halomonadaceae > Halomonas > Halomonas sp. Cn5-12. Next base: position 19,508 of record NZ_JAKGAY010000024.1, on the reverse strand, counting down.
TATCGTTTGCCCTCAGCGTGCTCGGCAGGCGGGTGAAGCAGGGCAGGCGGTGATCGAAGCCCATCGCGGGGCGCTGTCGCGCACCTTGGATGGGCTTGGCCGCTACTTATAGCGCCGTCCGCTCTACGCCATCAGTCTTGCCCAGCAGCAGTATGTCGGCGCCGCGTGCGGCAAACAGACCGTTGGTAACCACGCCGACAATGGCATTAATGCGTGCTTCCATGGCGACCGGATCATCAATCATAAAATTAAAGCAGTCGATAATATGGTTACCGTTATCGGTCAGCACCCCTTGGCGATACACGGGCTCTGCCCCCAGCTTGACCAGCTCCCGCGCTACGTAGGAGCGCGCCATGGGAATCACCTCCACCGGCAGCGGAAAGTGGCCTAGCTGTGCCACGTATTTGGAACCATCGGCGATACAGATGAAGCGTTTGGCGCAAGCGGCCACAATCTTTTCACGGGTCAGCGCTGCGCCGCCGCCTTTGATCATATGTAAGTGAGCATTTACTTCGTCTGCACCATCGATGTAGAAAGGCACGTCGCCCACATGGTTCAGTTCAAACACCTCGATACCCAGGCCTTTCAGCCGTTCGGCACTGGCTTCCGAGCTGGCAACAGCACCTTTAAACCGGTCGCGTAGAGGGCCTAAGCGGTCGATAAATAGGTTGGCCGTCGAGCCGGTACCGATGCCCAGCACCGTGTCTTTATCCAGGTGAGGCTCAATTTCGCGAATGGCGGCATCTGCCACGGCGGCTTTTAGTTCATCTTGTGTCATGATGGTTCCAGTATCAGGAGAGGCAGTCGCCCCTTAGTATAACGGCCTAAGCGCTGGCTGCCGATGGAAACGCCGCTAGACGTTGCTAGGCGTAATCTGCTACCAATAAAGGTTTTGTTCGCACCCGTCAGGGTCACGTCATTTTTCTGGGATGTCAGCATGCTCGAAGCAACCGTCAAAAAGATCCTCCAAGCCCGCGTTTATGAAGCCGCTTGCGAGACGCCTATTTCTTCCGCTCCCTTTTTGTCGCGTCGTTTCAACAACCAGATTTTGATCAAGCGCGAAGACTTGCAGCCAGTGTTCTCGTTCAAAATCCGCGGGGCCTACAACAAAATGGCCCAGTTGACCGATGAGCAGAAAGCCAAAGGCGTGATCGCTGCTTCGGCGGGCAACCACGCCCAGGGGTTAGCCATGGCGGCTAAGCTGATGGGCGTGAAAGCGGTGATTGTCATGCCGCGCATTACGCCGGACATCAAAGTGCAGGCGGTGCGTGCCCGTGGCGCGAAAGTGGTGCTAAAAGGTGATGCCTTTGCCGCCGCCGCCGAGCATGCCCAGGAGCTGATCAAAGAGCACGGCTACACCTATATTCCGCCGTTTGACGATATCGACGTTGTGGCAGGCCAAGGCACTATTGGCGTTGAGATTCTGCGCCAGCACAGTGGCCGGTTAGATGCGATTTTTATCCCCGTCGGTGGCGGCGGGCTGATTGCCGGAGTGGCCGCCTATGTGAAGTACCTTCGCCCGGATATCAAAATCATCGGTGTAGAAGCGGAGGATAGCGCCTGCTTGAAAGCCGCACTGGAAGCCGGTGAGCGCGTGGTGCTGGATCAGGTAGGCGTCTTTGCCGAGGGTGTGGCGGTGGCGCAAATTGGCGAGATCCCGTTCTCGCTGGTGCGTGACCTTGTTGACGATGTGATCACTGTTAACACCGATGAGATGTGTGCCGCGGTGAAAGATATTTTTGAAGATACCCGCGCGGTGGCAGAAACATCAGGGGCGCTGTCGCTGGCGGGTCTCAAAAAATACGTTCAGCAAACCGGGGCGGAAGGCGAGACGCTGCTGTGTATTAACTCTGGCGCCAACACCAACTTCGACCGCTTGCAGCACATTGCCGAGCGCACTGAGCTTGGTGAGCAGCGCGAAGCCATTCTGGCCGTCACCATTGCAGAAAAACCCGGCAGCTTTAAGAAATTCTGCCGCACGCTGGGCAAGCGGATGGTCACAGAGTTTAGCTACCGCTACGCCGACGATAGCGAAGCGCATATCTTTGTGGGAGTTCAGGTAAAACCAGGCGGTGAAGACCGGCAAGCGGTGATTGAAAAGCTGCGTGAAGGCGGTTATCAGGTGGAAGACTTAACCGATAACGAGTTGGCGAAACTGCATATTCGTCACTTAAGCGGTGGCCGCCCCAGCGAACGTTTTGAAGAGGAGCTTTACCGCTTCGAGTTTCCTGAACGTCCTGGCGCATTGATGAACTTCTTAACTCAGCTGCCACACGACTGGAACATTTCGCTGTTTCACTACCGTAACCACGGGGCTGCCTATGGCCGCGTTCTGGTGGGCATGCAGGTGCCCAGTGAAGATCGTACCCATGTTGCGGAGTATTTAGACGCGATTGGCTACCGCTATTGGCAAGAGAGTGATAACCCCGCTTACCGGCTCTTTATGGCGTAACACTATGTAAGTGCTTACTAACGGTGCATGCCAGAGCAGCTAGGCAGAGAGGTGTTGTTAAAACGTTTAATTAAGGGGTTAAAATAGTGCTATTAGCAGTTGTCATTGAGCCCCTTATGGCCCTATAGTCGTGAGCGAAATTAGTGAAGTGGGTCATCTTCTCAAAATGAAAAACTTGGTGACGCACTAAGGGCATTTGGCAACTGTTAAACACGTTGGAGAAGAGGCATGCGGCGTAGAAAGCCTGATATGGTGATGGCGTTAACAGTGGTGTTTTTACTGGGTGTATTAGCCACTGGATATGCACAGGCGCTGTCGGGGAGTTAACCAACGGTTAACAGCAGCGTACTAAGTGCTAACGCTATACCTGCTAGGTGAACACATAAAACGGGCTGATCATTTTGATCAGCCCGTTTTTGTTGGTCGAACGACGCCAATATCGCTCACCACCGCATTGAGAGGGATATCCCAAGGCTCAACAGGCAGTGTATCCACCTGCTGGCAGGCATGGGCCACACCAATTAGTGCGGGGGCTGGCCCAGGTCGACGCATAAACGCCAAGCTGCGGTCATAAAATCCGCCCCCCATGCCCATACGGTTAGCCTGCTGATCAAAACCCACCAACGGTACAATCAGTGTGTCCAGCGCCCACGCGGGCAGCCGGTTGCGGCGCTGGGCAGCAAAGCGCGGGCAGGGCTCGGCAATGCCAAAGCGATTTTTGACCATGGGCGTTGTCTCCCCGTAGGCCACAAACCAGAGGCGGTTATCGCTCAAAGGACGTAGAACAGGCAAGTAGATGGTGACACGGCGCTGGCGCAACCAAGGGATTAACGGCGTCGGGTCGATTTCCCCGTTGACTGGTAAATAGAGGCTAATGCGTTTGGCGCGCTGAAGCTCTGGCATGCCTTTCAAACGTTGGCAGAGCGTATAGGCAGCCTGCTTTTGCTGTTGGGCGGTAAGAGTGCGGCGTCGGCGTTTGAGTTCGCGACGTAGCGCAGATTTGTCGTTGGGTAAGGTGTGAGTCATAACGCGGAAGGTCATTACAACGTGTTCCCCAGAATGCCGCTGTCGTTCTGGCCCTGAACCTACTGGTTCAGGTGGGTGGCCGCAGCCAAACCGTCAGGCTTTCCGACGCACGGACATGCACACGGGTCTGGCTAGCATTTGGCCCCCTGGGTACTGCACATAGGCTCGAGGGACTATAACGACTGGCGTACATCCCAGAGAACATCGCTATCCTAACAGAGCCGCCGCTAATGCCAAAGTATCGGTTGAAGATGTTGGAGGGCTTAAGGCCCTTTGCGCGGCCGAGTGCCCGCAAGTGCTCGCTCAAGCCGATCATTTAAGCGGTTGAGGTTGGCTTCTCCGGCGCGGTGCTCATCCAGCGCTTCCAGCAGCTCGTGGGTAATATTTAGCGCCGCCATAATGGCAATGCGCTCACTGCCCAGAACGCTGCTTTGGGCGTGAATACCATGCATGGCGCGATCCAAATAGCGAGCCGCCCGCTCTAACTGGACTTCTTCGCCCGTGTCGCAGGCAATCATATAGCTGCGACCCAGTAGGGTGATCTCTTTCGTTGGCCGCTTTGCGTTACTCATCAATGGCTCCAGCACGGGCCAGCAAGGGGCCCGATGCGTTAACATCACTACATAGGAAGGATAGACGGGGTTCACTATAAGAGAGCCGCTTGTGCGGGGTCAACGCGCAGGCTCGCCCGCCTATCCTCGTGGTTTTATCTTCACACTGTATAAAGCGAGCATGAATCATGTCATTGATTGACGAGCGCCAGGACTTTTCTGACATAGCGGATGTATTTTTACTTCACGGTAGTATGCAGTCTCCTGCGTTTTTGGATGGACGGCTGTGCGGATTATTGGCACTGCGTAATGTAACAGCCCAGGCGTGGCTGGAAGAAGTGTGTCTCAGTTTGGGGGTAGAGCAACCCCGTGACCCGGCCAGTGCCGAGCGGCTGCTAGGCTGGCGTCGTCAAACCCTAGAAGCGCTGAGCGCTAGCGACCTGAACTACGCGCCATTACTTCCCGATGAGCTGTTCTCTTTGGCAGAACAGGCCCAAGGGCTGAAAGAGTGGACGCTTGGCTTTATGGAAGTGGTGGATGAAGTCGCCGATGACACCCTTCGGGAGCGTTGGTCGCAAACGCTGAAAGAAGCGATTGATGACCTGGAGGGCCTTGGCCAGATGGAGACCGACATCGACGATAGCACGGAAAACGAGAACGACCTGTTTGCTTTAACCGAGCATGCCCGAATGGCGGCCATGTTGCTGTACACCGAACAGCACCCGGGTAAGCCACAGGTAGAGCAAACCGACGCCCCCGTTCATTGAACCCACTTCACGCTTGCATAGGAGCCGTTATGCTCACGCCACTGCCTCGCCCTGCTGCTATTCAACCAGACGAGTATCGTCGGCGCCGAGAAGTGCTGATGGCACAGCTGCCAACCAGCGCCGCGCTGGTGGTGCCTGGGGCGTCGCTCGTCACCCGCTCCCACGACAGCGAATACCCTTTTCGCCAGCAGAGCGACTTCTACTATCTAACGGGCATTCAAGAGCCTGACGCGCTGCTGATACTGCTACCAGGCCGCGCTGAAGGGCAAAGTGTCGTGTTCTGCCAAGACCGCGACCCCACCATGGAAGCCTGGACCGGCCGACGACTAGGAGCGCAGGGCGTTGTCAGCCTGCATGGTATCGACCAAGCGTTCGAGAACGCTGAGCGCGACGACCTGCTGCCAGAGCTGTTGGATGGCCGTGAGCTGCTCTATACGCCGCTGGATAACCCCGACGCGGTTAGCATCGCTGAAGAGGCACTTGCCCATGCCCAAGCGGGCATGCGCCGAGGCAAGCCCGCACTAAAAGGCTGGCTGGATAGCCGCCCACTGATTCACGAGATGCGCCTAATCAAAAGCTCCGCTGAAATTGCTTTGCTGCGTCACGCAGCAGCCATTTCAGCCCAGGCCCACGTACGCGCTATGCGCACCTGCCAAGCCGGGCTAAGTGAGTACCAGCTTCAGGCCGAGCTGGAGCACACTTTTGTGTGGCACGGCGCTAGCGGGCCTGCCTACAGCACGATTGTGGGCGGCGGCGCCAATGCCTGTGTGCTGCACTATATTGAGAACAGTGATGTGCTGGAGGAGGACACACTGGTACTGATTGACGCTGGTGCAGAGTTTGATCTCTATGCGGGCGACATCACGCGCACCTTCCCGGTGAGTGGGCGCTTTAATGATGCTCAACGGGCGCTTTACCAAGTGGTGTTAGATGCCCAGGTGCGTGCGGTGGATGCCATTGCGCCTGGCGCTACGCTAGCGGATATCCATCAGGGCGTGGTGCATGACCTTACGGCTGGCCTGATTGAGCTGGGGCTTTTAGAGGGAGACGTTCAGGCGCGCATTGATGACGAAAGCTATCGGCGCTTTTACCTCCATTCCACTTCTCACTGGTTAGGGTTGGATGTACACGATGTGGGCACCTACCGCTTGGGCGAAGCGACGCCGCGCCTGCTTGCCCCAGGTATGGTGCTTACCGTGGAACCTGGTCTCTATATCCCTGATGAAGACGATATTCCCGCTGCCTATCGCGGTATCGGCATTCGTATTGAAGATAACGTTGTGGTTACCGAACAGGGGCATGACATTCTCACTGATGGCGTGCCGAAGCAGGTAGACGAAATAGAGCAGTTAATGGTTAAAAAATAACCAGCAAAAACGGTCTGCTTTTTTATTTACGTAAATTACGTTACGAAATTACGTTTAGCCAAGGTGCTTATCGTGTAAGTGCGTTATATAAGCGCGTATTGTGATGAGGAGAAGCCAATGCATGGGGCAGAACAGGTAACGCCTGCACAGCAGCAGTCGCCCACCCATGACATCGTGATTGTGGGCGGTGGGCTGGTGGGTGCCAGCTTGGGCTGTGCATTGGCACCGCTGATTGAGCGCTATGGCTGGCGAGTCGCTATCATTGAGGCCAATGCGCTACCGCAGAGCGCCGAGGAAACGACGTGGCAGCCAAGCTTTGATGCCCGCGCCAGCGCCATTGCTGAAGGCTCGGCGCAGCGCTTTCGACAGCTAGGCGTGTGGGAAGCGATGCAGGTCGAGGCCACACCGATTAATCGTATTCATATCAGCGAGCGGGGCCGTTTGGGCGCGACGCGTCTTAATGCACAAGAGCTAGGCGTCGCTGCCTTGGGTCACGTGATACCCAACGCTTGGATGGGACGCGTGTTGCATCAGAAGCTGCAGCAATTACCCATTGAGTGGCACTGCCCAGCCACGGTGGCACAGATGACTCCCACGGCCAGCGGCCACCATTTGCGGCTTTCCGATGGCAGCGAGCTAACGGCCGCGCTGACCATTTTGGCCGATGGCGGCCGCTCGGGGCTGAAGGAACAGCTAGGGATTGCTAGCCGCCGCCACTCCTATGAGCAGACGGCGGTCATTGCCCATGTGGGTATTAGCCAGCCCCATCAAGGGATTGCTTACGAACGCTTTACCTCCGAGGGACCCATCGCGCTGCTGCCACTGCCGGGGCAGGCTATGGAGTTGGTCTGGACCCATGCCAGCGGTAGCGAGCAGACACGATTATCGCTACCGGATCATGCCTTCTTGAGCCAGCTTCAGCAGGCGTTTGGCGACCGAGTCGGGCGCTTTACCCGCATTGGCCAGCGGTTTAGCTATCCGCTTTCGCTGGTCACCGCAGAAGAGCCTGTGCGCCCCGGCTTAGCCGTGCTGGGCAATGCGGCCCATGCGTTGCACCCGGTGGCTGGCCAGGGCTTCAACTTAGCGCTGCGTTCGGTGATGGATTTGGTTGAAGCGCTCTCCCAAGGTGCTCAGCAGCAGCGCTCCTTGGGAGATATGAGCACGTTGCAGGCGTTTGAGCGCCGCCGCGCCCAAGACCGCGCCAATGTGATCCGCTTTAGTGACGGCTTAGTGCGGCTGTTTGGTTACTCATTGCCGCTGCTGTCCCACGCCCGTGGCGCTGGGTTGATCGGCCTTAATTTGATTGGCCCGCTGCGCCGTGGCTTGGCACGCCGCGCGATGGGCCTGGAGCGCTGACGCTCTTATCCAGTGCCCTCAATGACCCAAGCCAAGGAGTGTTATGACAACGCAATCACAAGCAGCTAAGCCGCCCGTCACGCGTTTCGATGCGGTAATTGTTGGCGCGGGTATGGTGGGCGCTGCGCTGGCCGGGCTACTGGCAGAAGCGGGAATGCAGGTGGCGCTGGTGGAAGCCAAGGCATCGCCGCTGCGCCTGGATGACGTCGCTGGCGAGATTCCCGCCCCCCGCGTTAGCGCGCTGACCCCGGTGTCCCAACGGCTGCTCACGCATTTGGGCGTATGGCCCGCCATGGCGGCGGCAAGGGTAACGCCTTACCGCTATATGCAGGTGTGGGATGCTGAGGGTAGTGGCCATATTCACTTCTCGGCGGACGAAGCGGGCACCGCCGTGCTCGGCCATATTGTGGAAAACGATGTCACGCAGGCCGCGCTGAATGAGCAAACTGCTAAGCAGCCGACCCTGACACGCTTCGATGGCATCAGCGTGTCGGCACTGCAGACCACGGCCAGCGGCCGCTGGCTGGTACTGGAGGACGGTCGCCAGCTACAAACGCCGCTGGTGATCGCTGCCGACGGCGCACGCTCTGCCTTGCGAGCGCTAGCAGGCATCTCGGTGGCGGAGGAGTCCATGGAGCAAGAGGCGGTTGTCACCACGGTGCGCTGCGCACAGTCCCACGGCGCTACCGCTCGCCAAGCTTTTATCGGTGGTCGTCCGCTGGCTTTCTTACCGCTCACTGTCAATGGAGATGATCGCTTCTGTTCCATTGTATGGTCCACAACGCCTGAGCATGCCAGTGAACTCACCGCTTACTCTGCTGAGGCACTGGGGAAGGCGCTTGGCGAGGCTTTCGACCATCGCCTGGGCGATGTCATGCCCGTGGATAGCGCCTATCGGTTTCCGCTGGTGCAACGTCACGCGCAGCATTATGTGCAGCCCAACTTTGCTCTAGTAGGCGATGCCGCCCATAGCATTCATCCGCTGGCCGGGCAGGGCGTTAATTTGGGATTAATGGATGCGGCGGTATTAGCCGAAGAGGTGGTGGCGGCATGGCACCGGGGTGCCCCTTGGGGTAGCTTGGCCACGCTGAGTCGCTATGAGCGCCGTCGGCGCTTGGATAACACGGCCATGCTGGGCTTAATGAAAGGCTTTAAGGTACTGTTTGGCAGCCATCAGCCAGTGTTTACGCTGGCGCGCAACCTGGGGATGAGTGGCATGAACCAGCTCGTGCCGCTTAAGCGTGTGGTGATGCGGCAGGCGACCGGAGAGCGGGGCCGCCTGCCGGCGTCGTGCCGCTAGCTAGCCGCGGCGGCGATCCACCACGTTCAGCGCTTTCAGCAAATTGAGCGCCTCGCTAAGCTGGTAGTCGTCGCGTAACCGCTGAGACATGGCGGCACGCTCGGGAGGCATGTCGCTTTGGCTACCGAGGTGTCCGTCCAGGTCCGCCTCACGAATGGCGCGTCGTGCCTCCGCCACTTCCAGGCGGCCACGTACCACCTCGACATCCGGCTCGATGCCTTGCGCCTGAATCGAGCGGCCATTCGGGGTGTAGTAAAGGGCGGTAGTGAGCTTCAAACCTTCGCCGTTGCCCAACGGCATGATCTGCTGTACCGAGCCCTTACCAAAGCTTTCAGTGCCCATGATGACGCCCCGGCGCTGGTCTTGCAGAGCGCCTGCGACAATTTCAGCCGCTGATGCGCTGCCGCTGTTGATTAGCACCACGAGCGGTATGTCGCCAGCGGGCGTATCCGGAGAGGCAGAAAACGACATTTCGGTATCCGAGAGTCGCCCTTCGGTATACACAATCAGCCCTTCATCTAGAAAGAGATCCGTCACTCCGACCGCCGCCTGAAGAACGCCACCGGGGTTATTACGCAGGTCCAGAATTAAACCTTCCAGCGGCTGATCGCGCATCATGCGCTCAATGGCTTGGCGCGCCTGTTCGGGGGTACGTGACTGAAACTGGCTGATACGCAGGTAGCCGTAGCCTGGCTCCAGCGTTTCATGTTTGACACTCTCACTGCGGATCACTTCACGGGTGAGCGTGAACTCGCGGGGCGACTCTTCACCTGAGCGCAAAATAGTTAAACGCAGTGGCGTGCCTGGTTCGCCGCGCATTAAGTTGACGGCTTCCTGCAGCGATAGGCTATCGGTGGGGGTGCCATCGATGGCGACGATAATATCCTGAGACAGCAGGCCGGCCCGTGAAGCGGGCGTGTCATCGATGGGCGTGACGACCATCAGTTGGCCATTCTGGGTGCCTACTTCAATGCCGATGCCGCCAAACTCGCCTTGCGTGGATTCTCGCAGGCTCTGGTACTCCTCTTCATCCAGGTAGGCCGAGTGGGGGTCTAGCTCGTTGAGCATGCCGCGCATGGCATTGCGCAGTAAGGTGCGGTCATCCACTTCTTCTACATAGCCGCGTTTGATGCGCTCGAATACTTCCGCGAACGTTTGAATCTCTTCTAGTGGCAGGTCGTCGGCAACGCTGTTCGCCGGTTGGGCTGCCAAGGGTAGTGGGGCAGCCAGTAGCGCGAGCGGAAGCAGGGTAGCCAAGAAGCGCTTGGCAGGGGCCGATACCTCGGTAACAGATAGCGTCATGCGGACTCCGCTAGGCGAAAGGCAGCGCCAGCCGCGCTGCTCAGGTTGAGACGTTCATGATAAAGACATTACCACCAGCTTATCCCGTCAACGGCGCGCAATCCAACGTTGCGGATTAATAGGTTCTCCGCCTCGTCGCACTTCGAAATAGAGGGCGGGTCGGGATTGTCCTCCACTATTGCCCACTCGGCCTATGGCATCGCCACGACTCACCTGTTGACCGGGACGGGCGCTGAACTGTTGCAGGTGCGCATACAGCGTCATGATCTGATCGCCGTGGTCGATGATCAATAAGTTACCGAACCCTCGCATCCAGTCGGCAAACACCACACGGCCTGAATGAACCGCCGTGACTGCCGTGCCTTCGCTGGCCTGAATCACGATGCCGTTGTAGTGAACCCCGTTCCGCCGCTGAAAGCTGGCGGTGATGCTGCCTTGCACGGGCCAAGGCAAATCGCCTTGGGTGCGGGTAATGTGCGTGGTAGGTGTGGGCTCTGCCAGGCGCGCCAGTTCGGCCTGAATCGCGCGGAGCTGTTGCTCGGCCTGTTCGCGGCTTTGGTTAAGATCTGCCAAGCGGTCAGCTTCACTGCCGTAGCGGTCGTCTAGCGTCGTCACCACGCCACGGCGCTCTTCGGTGCGTTCGGCGAGCAGGGCGCTTTGGGTTTCCAGCTCGTCGGCGAGTGTGTCCAGGCGAGTTTGGCGCTCGGCGAGCGCCAGTTCGGTATCCGCGAGCGCGGTATCCAGCCGGGCGATATCGGTCAAGCGCTGCTGGCGCGCCTGTGTTAGCCGGTTTAAGTAGGCCTGCATGCGGTCAAGTTCAGCGGGATCGCTTTGGTTGAGCAGCAGCTTCAGCTGGGGCGTTGGCCCCAGCCGGTAAAGCGCGGCAAGCTGCTGACCTAGCGCGGCGTACTGGGCATCGCGTTCACCCTCTAAGCGTTCGCGGTGCTGGCGTAGCTGGGTGGTTTCATCGGCGAGCTGGCGTCGCTCGGCCTGTAGCTGGTCCAGCCGCTGGTGGGTCTGGGCCAGCTCTGTTTCCACTTTCCTTAGCTCTTGCTGGGCGCTGTCCCGCGCTTGGTCCGTGGCGCTCAGCCGCTTGGCCATGGCATCAATTTCTTGGCCGATGGCGTCAAGTTGCTCTCTGGCAGCCTGTTCGTCCTGTTGTGCCATCGCCGTTGACGAATAGCCCAGCGTTAGCAAGGCCGTCGTTAATAAGGCCGTTCGAGCTAGCCGTTGCCACATGGGCATTACTCGAAGCGCAGCAGCGGAGTTCCGGTCATCGCCTCAGGCTGTGGCTGATTCATCATGGTCAGCAGCGTGGGGGCAAGGTCACACAGGCGGCCATCTTCGAGCTGGGCGGCGCGCTCACCAACGTACACTAGCGGCACCACAAAGGTGGTGTGGGCGGTTTGCGGTGCACCGGTTTCCGGGTGAACCATCTGCTCGGCATTGCCGTGGTCGGCAGTGATCAGGCAGGCACCGCCCGCGCGCTCAATCGCTTCCACCACGCGGCCAACGCAAATATCGACGGTCTCAATCGCTTTCACGGCGGCGTCGAAATCCCCAGTGTGGCCTACCATGTCGCCATTGGCGTAGTTGCACACCATGAGATCGAAACGGCCGCTATCAATGGCTTCTACAAGCTTATCGGTAATCTCATAGGCGCTCATTTCCGGCTTTTCGTCGTAGGTTTTAACGTCACGGGGGGAGGGCACCAGGATGCGCTCTTCGCCTTCGTACTCAGCTTCGTTACCGCCGGAGAAGAAGAACGTCACGTGGGGGTACTTCTCTGTTTCGGCAATTCGCAGTTGGGTGAGGCCGCGCTTAGCGACCACTTCGCCTAGGGTGTCGGTTAAGTCGGTGGGCGGAAACGCGGCTGGCGCGGCGATGTCCGCTGCGTAACGCGTCATCATGACCAAGCCATCACCGGCAAGCGTTGGGCGCGCACGGCGCTCAAAGCCGGTGAACTCTGCGTCGGTGAAGGCGCGGGTCAGCTCACGAGCGCGGTCGGAGCGGAAGTTTAGGAATATCGCTGCGTCGCCATCTTGCAATGTGATGGCGTTACCGTTAACCGGCACGCTGGTCGCCGCCACAAATTCGTCAGTTTCGCCGCGCTGGTAGGCGTCGCGTAGTCCGCTTTCCGCGCTGGTGGCGGTGTAATCGGCGTGGCCGTCGGTGAGCAGGCGGTAGGCTTGCTCAATGCGCTCCCAGCGGTTGTCGCGGTCCATGGCGAAGAATCGACCAATGATGGAAGCCACAAAACCGTTATCGGCCCCGACCAGTTCTGAAAGGCGGGCGTTGGCGCGCTCGATAGACGCCAGTGCGCTTTGCGGCGGCATATCTCGGCCATCTAGAAAGGCGTGCACGTAGATGCGCTGGGCACCGCGCCGCGCTGCCAGCTCGGCCATGGCGATAAAGTGGTCTTCGTGGCTGTGGACACCGCCTGGAGAGAGCAGGCCCAGCAGATGCACGGCACGGCCATTGGCGACTGCTGCGTCGATAGGCTTGGTGAGCACCTCGTTGGTATCCAGGTCGCCATCTTCAATGGCTTTGGTGATGCGCGTGAAGTCTTGGTAAACGATACGCCCGGCACCCAGGTTCATATGGCCGACTTCGGAGTTGCCCATCTGGCCGTCGGGTAGCCCCACATGACGGCCATCGGTATGCACGAAGGCGTGAGGGCGGTTAGCCCACAGTGCGTCCATCACTGGGGTGTTGGCCGCAGCGACAGCGTTGTAGGCGTTGTCGGGGTTGTGGCCGTAGCCGTCTAGGATAATCAGCGCAACGGGGCGCGGTGCAGGTGTTGTCATTGAAAATTCCCTCGTATTTGAGTCAGCCAAGCGACGTGAGGTGCAGTTTGAAACGCTGGTGAGGGCGGCTCAGCCAGTTTTCAGACAACACCTGATAATCGGGGTCGCGACAGGCGCGCGCTTGGGGCATCATAACGCAGGCAGCCGTCGGGCGTCATGGCCTGCGCGGTATGCCCTGTGACGTGTATACTTGTCGCGTTTCTGAGGGCGGGTGACGCCGCTTTTTTCTGCATAGACCAAGAGATTGTGTTCGCGATGATCGATCAGCTGTTCGAATTCGTAATGAACCACCCCCTTCTCGTAGGGGCATTTGTGCTGGTGCTCATAGCGTGGATTGTTTATGAAACGCGTAGCGCCTCCTCGAATGCGGTGTCCTCTACCCAGGCCACTCAGCTCATCAACCGCGAAGACGCGGTGGTGCTGGACATTCGTGAGAGCAAAGACTTCAAAGCCGGACATATCGCTGGCGCTCGCAACATTCCCCAAAGCAGCCTTGATAGCCGCATGAACGAGCTGGATAAAGTGAAAGCCCAGCCGATCATTGTGGTCTGCAAGCATGGCCAAAGTTCGGGCGCTGCCCAGGCAAAGCTGGAAAAAGCGGGCTTTGAACGGGCGATGAAGCTGCGCGGCGGCATGATGCAGTGGCAGGCCGATGGTCTTCCCGTAGTGAAGAAGTAAACGACGAAAGCGGCCTCTGGGCCGCACGCTTTTTTATTGAATGAATAACGAGGAGTCTCCCATGGCGGAAGATAACAACACCCCGCAGGCCGGTGCCGCTGAAGGCGAAAAGCCGCAGCTGAAATTCTCTTTGCAGCGTATTTACGTGAAAGACATTTCCTTTGAAGCGCCGAACTCTCCTTCTGTGTTCAAGCAGGCGTTCAAGCCGAAGGTGAATCTGGACCTGAACACCACCAGCCAGAAAGTGGCCGACGACCAGTATGAAGTGGTCGTCAAAGTGACCGCGCAGGTCAACGACAGCGAAACTGGCACCACCTCGTTTTTGGCAGAAGTCGAGCAGGCGGGCCTGTTCCGTATTTCCGGCATCGAAGGTGCACAGCTTGAGCAAACGCTGGGTGCGTTCTGCCCTAACCTGCTGTTCCCGTACGCCCGTGAGTGTGTTGACAACCTGGTCAACCGTGGCGGTTTCCCGCCGCTGATGCTGGCGCCGGTTAACTTCGAAGCCATGTACGCCCAGCGCAAGCAGCGCGAAGCGCAGCAGGCAAGCCAAGCGGCTGAGAATACGCACTAAGCTATGTCGGGTTCGCTAAACGCCGCTGGTTGGATTGCGCTACACGGCAAAATGCCGCGCCTCTATGTGCCTGCTGAGCTGTCAGCGGGCGCTACCTTAACGCTACCTGAGGGCCCTGCTAAGCACGTTACCCGCGTGCTGCGCATGGGCGAAGGCGCGCCGCTGATCTTGTTTGATGGCGCAGGCCAAGAGGCGGGCGTTCGGCTGGCGGAGGTAGGGCGTAAGCACACCTCCGTCACCGTTGAGGCGGTGTGGTCAGGCAGCGGCGAGTCGCCGCTGGCGGTGCATCTTGGGCAAGCGATTTCCAAGGGCGACCGCATGGATTACGCCATTCAAAAAGCCGTTGAGCTAGGTGTGGCGGCGATTACCCCGCTGTATACCGAGCGGGGCGATGTGCGTTTGAAAGGCGACCGCGAAGAGAAAAAGCTGGCGCACTGGCAGGCCGTGGCGGCCAGTGCCTGCGAACAGAGCGGCCGGGCAGTGGTGCCGCCTGTTCACCCTCCGCAGGCGTTAGGTGAGTGGCTGGCCGAGCGCCAAGAGCCGCTGCGCTTGATGCTGCACTTAGCGACAGGTAACGGCTTTGCTCAGCCAGAGCGTCCCGCGTCCGCCGCACTGTTGATTGGCCCAGAGGGTGGCTTAAGCGATACGGATATTCAGGCCGCTATCGCCAGCCACTTTACGCCACTGACGCTGGGGCCACGGGTGCTACGCACCGAAACGGCTCCTGTTGTCGCGCTCACGCTGCTGCAGCACCACTACGGCGATTTGTAAGCGCTTACTATCAAACCGCTGCCGTGTTTGCTGCGGTAGCGGTTTTTTGTACCCAGCGCTGGCGTCATTCGACGCTGCTTTGCCTTGCTTAGGCAAGGTACCATAATGAAGATCTACTTCTTGTAAGGACGGCACCCATGGTCCGTGAGTCACACTCCACCCCCCGATCCGCCAGCGATGCGTCTGCCCAACTGGGCGATGTGGCCTATTTAACCGTGACGGCGGTGAACAGTACCGGAGCCTTTTTGCGCTGGGGGCAGCCTAAAGACGTGCTGCTGCCCTATAGCGAGCAGCGCTTTCGTCCCGACCCCGGCAAACGGGTACTGGTGATGCTGTATAGCGATGACCAGGGGCGGCCGGTCGCTACCATGCGTCTTGACCGTTTTTTGACGGACGACGCCTGGGCGCTAGAGAAGGGCGACGAAGTCGATGTGGTGGTGGCCGACCGCACGGACTTAGGCATGAAAGTAGTGGTCAATCACCGCTACTGGGGGCTGATCTATCAGGACGATATTACCCAACCTCTGCGCCGTGGGCAGTCGCTGAAAGGCTTTGTGAAACAGCGCCGCGAGGATGGCCGCGTGGATATTTCACTGCTACCGCCCGGCGCGGCCCGCCTGGATGTGGTGGGTGATAAAGTGCTGAAAGCGCTGCGTGAGAGCGGCGGCTATTTGCCGCTGGGTGATAAAAGCTCGGCGCACGATATCAAAACCCGCTTGGGAGTTAGCAAGAGCGCTTTTAAGCAGGCGATTGGCCGTCTCTATAAACAGCAGTTGATCACCCTGGCGCCGGATGCGATCCGCCTAGTGCCCGGTGCGCTCTCCGATACGTCGGATCAATAGCCGCGGTTGGAGCCGTGCCTGCAGTGCGGCATACTGATGACTTATTGATTCTGCATGGACTGTATTTCGATGAGCCAATCAACGTTGCATCTCGGTGTGGTGATGGATCCCATCAGCGACATCGCGTACAAGAAAGACACCACCTTAGCCATGCTGTGGGCCGCTCAAGAGCGCGGCTATACGCTGCACTACATGGAGCAGGACGACCTGTTCTTACAGGCGGGCAAAGCCTACGCGCGGATGCGTCCACTCACCGTGCACCGTAACCCAGAGCACTGGTACGACCTGGGCGAGGCGACTCAGCGTCCGTTGGCCGAGCTGGATGTTGTGCTGATGCGGAAAGACCCGCCGGTGGATGCGGAGTTTATTAACGCGGTGCATCTACTGGGCTTTGCCGAGCGCGAGGGCGTGCTGGTGGTCAACCCCACTGCTGCGCTGTTGCAGTGTAATGAGAAGCTCTTTGCCCAGCAGTTTCCCCAGTGCTGCGCGCCGACGGTTGTGGCGAGCCGTGATGATGTACTGCGCGCCTTTCATGCCGAGCACGGCGATGTGATTTTCAAGCCACTCGACGGCATGGGTGGCACGGGCATTTTTCATATCGGCCCCGATGGCCGCAATATTGGTGCGGTGATTGAGCAACTGACGCTGCGTGGCCAGCGCCAAATCATGGCTCAGCGCTACCTGCCGGAAATCAAGGATGGCGATACGCGGATTCTCTTGGTCGATGGCGAGCCGGTGCCGTTTGGCTTAGCGCGAATCCCTTCGGCGGGCGAAACCCGCGGCAATCTGGCCGCAGGCGGTCGCGGTGTGAGCCGTGAACTGACCGAGCGCGACCACTGGTTGATTCAACAAGTACAGCCGATGATTCGCGAGAAAGGTCTGATGTTTGTCGGCCTGGACGTGATTGGCGACTACATCACGGAAATCAACGTGACGAGCCCCACCTGTGTCCGTGAGATCGACGATCAGCGCGGCACCGATATTTCCGGAATGCTGTTAGACGCTATCGAACGTCGCTTGGCCTAATCGGTGAACGTTCTATTCGCCAAATGACGTAAGGCTTGCCGAGCCATCGGCAAGCCGTAGGAGACGCATGCAAAGCTTAAAACACCACTTTTTGATGGCGCTGCCCCACATGGAAGACCCTAATTTCACGGGCAGCCTGATTTATTTATGTGACCATGACCACAATGGCTGTATGGGCGTGATTGCCAACCGCCCGCTGGAAATTACCCTGGATGCGCTGTTTGAGCAGCTCTCACTCGGCGGTGACGACAGCCCTCACCGCAATGCGCCGGTCTACTACGGCGGCCCCATGCATAAAGATCGCGGCTTTATTCTTCACGTTGGCGACAGCCAAGCGTGGGACTCCAGCATCCAGGTGGAAGATGGCATTGCGCTCACTACTTCCATGGATATTCTCCAAGCGCTGGCGGATGGCACTGGCCCTGAACACTTTCTGGTGTGCTTAGGCTGTGCAGGTTGGGAAGCGGGTCAGCTAGAGGATGAGCTGAAAGAGAACGCCTGGCTAACGGTAGAGGGCCAAAGCAGCGTGCTGTTTGATACGCCTCCAGCCGAGCGCCTTACGGCCGCCGCCGGTATTCTCGGGGTTGATTTAAACCTAATGACGCGCAACGCAGGGCATGCATAAGCGTGCGGTTGGATGAGGCGTAAGTGGTATGGCAGATAACGGGCAGCGCCTGATCTTGGCGTTTGATTTTGGAACGCGGCGCATTGGCGTCGCCGTGGGTAACGAGCTGCTGCACAGTGCGCGGGAGCTGACGCCGCTGCCCGCCCGTGACGGCATTCCTGACTGGAACGTGGTCACACGCCTTATTGAAGAGTGGCAGCCAGATCTGTTCGTCGTCGGCTTACCGCTCAATATGGATGGGACTGAGTCGCTTATGAGTACCCGGGCGCGTAAGTTCGGCAATCGCCTGCATGGCCGCTACGGCAAACCCTGTGAGATGGTCGATGAGCGTGGCTCGACTCAAGAAGCCAAGCGGATTGCCCACACGGCGGGCCACCGAGGTAACTACCGAGAAGAGAGCGTAGACGGTATTGCCGCGGTGTTAATTTTGGAAGGTTGGTTCGCCCACCAGGAAGGCCTTCCCGGCGGACGGAGCGCTTACTAATCCAGCGCCGTATTAACGGTCTAGGGTGCCAGTTTGGGAAGGCACGAACCAGCGGACCGGGCGCAGGTCTTTCTCAATCAGGTCATCCACTTTTAGCAGCGTGGCAAAAATCGCCATCCGCATGGGGATACCATTATCGGTTTGGCGGAAAATCGCCAGCCGCGGATCGCCGTTCAAATCGACGTTCAAATCATTAGCGCCTGGGCGGCTATCGCGGGGAAGCGGGTGCATCACGATCGTGCTTTGGCTACAGCGCTGGTCAAGAAAATCACGGTTGACCATAAAGTCGTCGGAAAGCCCCTGGAAACTCTCGTTCATTTCATCCGTAAAGCGCTCTTTCTGAATGCGGGTGGTGTACACCACATCCAAATCGGCAAAGTCACTGGCCAGTGAGTCGCGTTGCTCAATGCGATGCCCGCGAGAAGCCACTAGATCAATTAAGTAAGAAGGCATCTCCAGCCCTGGTGGCGACACCAGCGTAATACGCAGCGGGTCATAGAGTGACAACAGCTTAATCAGCGAATGCACCGTGCGACCGTATTTCAAATCACCGGTCAGCAGAATATGCGCCCCGCTTAAGCGTTTGCCTAATCGCTGAAACTCCTTATCAATCGTATAAAGGTCCAGCAGGGCTTGGCTTGGGTGCTCGCCTGGGCCATCGCCACCATTAATGACGGGCACATGGGTGGCGGCGGCGAATTCGGCTACCGAACCTTGGTCTGGGTGACGCATCACAATCGCATCGCAGTAGCCGCTCATTACACGGCTGGTGTCGTAAAGCGACTCGCCCTTGGCCATGGAAGAGAAGGTAAAGCCTGTGGTGTCGCACACGCTTCCCCCCAGTCGGCAGAACGCAGCATTAAAGCTCACCCGTGTGCGAGTGCTCGCTTCAAAAAACAGGTTGCCCAACACTGCACCTTCCAACACCCGTGTGACTTGGCGGCGGCTAGCAATCGGCTCCATGCGTGCCGCCACGCGTAATAAGTGATCAACGCTCTCGCGGCTTAATGAATCGACAGTTAATAGGTGCTGGCTCATCATGGACCTCATCTTTAGTGGGCGTGGGTGAAGGTGGCGCTGTATAAAGTGCTAAGTGTAACCGCCAAACTAGACGTGCCGAAGCGGTTTCCATTGCTCTATAAAGAGGGCAAATAAGGCGGCAGGAACTTTTTTCGACTATTTGATAATTAGCCCTTGCCAACCCGGCCGCGAATCCGTAAAGTACGCATCCGCTGCCGGGGACGCCCAGCGTTGCCAGCGGTGAATGAGGTTGAAAAACCTCTGGTTTGTCAGGAAGTTAGAGCCGTCTTGTTGTCGTTTGGATCGCTCGCTTCACTTGCTGAAAACAGTAGTTGACAAACGCCAGGAAGTGCGTAGAATACGCCTTCCTCGCTGAGGCAACACGGTTCAGGTCACCGAGCCCGTCGCAGCGAACTCAAGAAAGTTGCTCTTTAATAATTTGATCAGGTAATTCATGTGGGCGCTTGCCGATGAGGGTGATAAATCACCAATTATCAAGGCAAGCGCACAAGAGAGATGTTCACATCTTTCAAATTCGTTTGAACCTTGAGCCAAGTTTGATC
>NZ_JAKGAY010000023.1:0-51908 GCF_021532545.1 Halomonas sp. Cn5-12 | reverse complement strand
ACTGGTTGACGAGTTTCCGGGAAAACTTGTGCTGCGCGTCCTGGCGACGGTTCTTGATCTTGGCGTGAATAGCTTTTACCCGCCGCTTGTTGCGGGCACGTTGGGCTGTCGCCAACTGGTCTTCCATACGGCGGTAGAAGCGGCTGTTTTCCAGCCTTCCTCCATCGCTACAGGTGGCCACATCCTTGAGCCCAAGGTCGATGCCAACGGCACCCTGCCCAAGCGTCGGTTGAACGTCCACCTCGACCGCAACATTGAAATACCACCGGCCCCGGCTATCTTCGTTGAAACTGCCGGCACGGAACTTGTATGTCGACAGGCCGTAGCTATCCCACACCTTGAAGTAGGTGCCGTTGTGAAATACCTGCCCGTTCTTCCACTTGGCCGCGCCGGTATTGACCGGAATCCAGCCAAGTGAGCGGCGCACACCGCCGGACTTGCGCCAATTCAGGCGGGGCTTTTTGAACTGCTTGCGGCGGGCAACGTATTCAGCAGCAATGCATTGCAGCGTTTGGCTGTGCAGGCCGAGGTCCTTGCCAGCACCCTTGGTATAGGGGTGCATGTCGTAGGCAGACAGAAACAGACCTTTCTCCCGAATGGCTCGGGAAGACAGTTCGTTGAGGTAGTTCCAAACAAAATTCACGCTGCGGGCCATGCGGTTAAGCTCGGCGGCGTGTTTGTCCTTCACTCGAACCTTGAGGGTCTTGGTCTGCTTCATGGCTTCGAATATACTTGGTCTATGGAAACCAAACAAGCTATCAGAACAGGAAGGCACTGCGTTTTTAAACTCCACGTCCATTTGGTCTTCGTCACCAAGTATCGGGGCAAGGTGTTTACCGGCGCGCATCTCAACTCCCTCGAATTACTTTTCGACCGAGTGTGTCGGGACTTCGAGGCGGAGCTACAGGAGTTCAACGGTGAAACCGATCACGTCCATTTGCTTGTCAACTTTCCACCCAAAGTGGCGGTATCCAGGCTGGTGAATAGTTTGAAGGGGGTATCCAGCCGGCGGATGAAGTTACTACACCCTGAACTGGTGCAGCCCGCCTACCGGAAGAACTCGCTGTGGAGTCCAAGCTACTTTGCGGGAAGTGTCGGAGGCGCCCCCCTGAGCATGGTCAAGCAGTATATTGAGCAACAATCGAGGCCGGACCAGGGGCGCTCTCGCGCCCCTCGCTATCCATCCTCGCACTAGAAGTACGAGGTTTTTCGCGATGTTCGATAAAGCTAGTCGCCAGTAGTTTTTTCATGGTGTTCTCCTTAACAAGTCATTCAACATCGGGAAGCTCCGGCGGCAGCCTTACCGCCTGGGAGTGTTTTCAGCGTAACAGGTTTTAATCATTTCGCCTGTTTTCCCTGACATAACTGTTGCCTGCTATGATGCTAGTCTAACCGTTTGGCTTAGGAGCACTCCGTTTGGCAACCTTTGAAATCGATCCACGCTTAGAGGCCGATACCTTTCCCCTCGCCGACCTACCGCTTTGCCGCGCTCTGCTGATGAACGATGCTCGCTACCCTTGGGTGGTGCTAGTGCCCAGAGTAGCATCGGTCAGCGAAGTGTTTGAACTCAGTCAAGAGGAGCAGGCGCAGCTCTGGCAGGAGGCCACTCAACTGGGAGCGGCCATGAAAGAGGCCTTCCAGGGCGACAAGCTCAATATCGCCACGCTGGGCAACGTGGTCAGCCAGCTACATATCCATTTAGTGGTGCGCTATACCGATGACGCCAGCTGGCCCGCGCCGGTGTGGGGCAACGGCACTCCCAAGCCTTATGAGCTCGCCCAGCAGGGGGAGCGACGGGAACAGCTGCTAGCGCAAATTGAGGGGCTGTCGCTTTAAGCTCAACCGCCCAGCATTGAGCCACGCGCGGGCGGCTCGTTGAGTAACGGGCCGCTGGCAGGCTGCGCCGCACCGGCCAGCGCTAAGGAAATTCCCAGCGCAATAATCACGGCCCCACCGGTGAGTGCCGCCCAGCCCGCCGCTTTCTCGACCCGTTGCTGGCTCTGCTTGTGTAGCCGCTTGGTGGCCCACCCTCGGGCTACAATACTCGCCAGGGCCAGTATCGATACGGTAATGCCCGTGCCCAGCGACATCGCCACCACCGACGCGACCCCCACGTAAAATTGGCCTAAAAGGCTTGCGGCACCTAGCATCAAGATCGCTCCGCTGCAGGGGCGCATACCAATCGCCCCGACGGTCATCAAGGCCGTACGCCAATCCAACGCCTGCTCGGGTTCAAGGTGATGGGCACCGCCACAGCAGTGGCTGTGGTCGTGGCTGTGGTCGTGGCTGTGGCTGTGGCTGTGGTCATGAGCATGCGTGTGCTCTATCACAGGCTTATTGCTAGCCGCGTAGGCGTGGCGTAGCTGCTTCACCGCCCGCCAGCAGAGCCAAGCCCCTAGCAGCGATACTAGTAGAAAACTGGCCTGCTCGACCCATACCACGCTGCCCATGGCTTGACGCGTCACCCAGCCCAGCCCGTGTACCAATATCGCCACCATCGCAATGGCCGTCACGCCCTGCAGTAGCGAGGCAGCAAACGAGAGCCCTAGCGCCCGGCGAGTCGCACCGCCATGAGACGCCAAATAGGTGGCCAATACTGCTTTACCATGCCCAGGCCCTGCGGCATGAAACACGCCGTAGGCGAAGCTCACGCCAAGCAGCGTTAGCCACGTGCCGGTGGAAGGCGTTCGTGACAACTCGGTAATCGCCAGGGTCAGGCTGCGGTGTAGTTCTCGCTGCCACGTAAGTAGCTGCAGGCTGGCACCCTGTAAGTTCGCCTGTACCGCCCACACCAGCAGCGCCACGCCTAATAGCACCAGGGCACCAGTGGCCAACTGTCGTCCCGTTAACGGCATTCCCCCTCCGCACAAAAGATATAAAGTAACACTTTATACATGACCAGCCAGGCAGGCCGCTAGCGGCAATCCACCCGCCCTGTTTCCGCAAAGTGGCGGCCTAATCCCGGTTCGCCTTCCTCGTCCACGTCTAGTAGTGACGCCTGCAACACCTTCTCCGGATCGGGGTCGGCGGGTAGCACGCTTAGCGTGCAATCGGGTTCGCCGTTGAGAATCAGCGCCTGAGGAGAGGGCTCGTCGCCCTCTTCCTCATGTACCATCTCGATGTAGTACGTGGGGTCAAAGACTTGATACTCCAGCACCTGACCGCTCAAAGGCTGGGGTGAGGTCAGCGGTAAAATAAACATAAACGTTAAACGGCCGTCCCGCTCCAGTGCGGTGTACTCGGTGACCTCGCCAAACGTCTGCGGCTTGTCGCCGATCCGCACCTCGGTAAAGTAGTGCTGAGGAGTCAAGTTATTGCGAATCTCACTGCCCAACTGATCCAGCCCCTGCTCCAGGCTCGTGCCTGGTACCTGCTGCAACTCCTCCATGACGACCAAGCTATAAAAGGGGTCCATTCGCCACGTTTGATGAAGCCCGGTGACTGCACCGTCGTCGTTGGTAATGACCCGCACGCTCATATCGATCCAGCCATGGGGGTGCGCCATGGCTAAATGGCTAGCCAACAGGCTGCCTGCCACCAACGCCTGACAGGTGCGCCGAACCGATACCCGTGGCCATGCTCTTATCACGGTAATTCTCCTAATTTGCGCTGTAACTCCACGAGCCAGGGATCTAGCACATAAGGCGGTATCGGCTGGCTACCGCGCAGTGCTGACACGCTCACTAAGCTGCCTCCTTGTGCATCGCTTACTTGTAGTTGGATGCGATACTCCGGCCAGCGTGCCAGGCTTGCCTCGGCGCGCCCTAAGGTCAAATCAGCGTGGCGTATCACATAGCCCTGCTCCATCATCAGTGCCACCGCCTCGCGGAAGGTTTGCTCCATTGGCGCGCTATAGCGCAGCTCGCGCGGTTCAAGGGGTTGCGTGGTGGCACAGCCTGCCAGCCACAGCGTGGCGCATAGCGTGAGCGCTACCCATGAGGTATGGCGGAATGGTGTCATGATGCCCCCTGCGGTGTGACGGATGACGAAAAAGCGTCCTGGAAACGGCCACAGAAATCATCGTTACTGGCGCTATAGGACTCTCGCAGGTCGCCCAGGTGGTCAAAGCGTCGAATGTCCCTTGAAATGCGCAGATGGCCATCGCGGGCAAGCAGCGATACCCGCTCTACCTCAACGGGCTGCTGGCCAAACCCTGGGCCGAAAGAGCCACCCACGCCAATCCCTACGCCGCGACCAATACCAAACCCGCCAAACAGGCGGAAGCCGCTGCCGTAGCCATAGTCGTAGTCATAGCGGTCATAGTAGCCGATCAGCTCGCGCTCCCGGGAGGCACTCACTAGCCCAAGCTCCGTATCAGTGGTCTCCAACGAAAACCCCCAGGCTTCCAGCACATCGATGCTTGCCGTCAAAACGCTCAGCGTTTCATCCGGTGCAGACTGGTCGGTGGGAGGGTCGGTGGGAGGGTCGGTAGGAAAGTAACAAGCCGCCGCTGGCGCAGGCTCCGCTTGGGGCAGCCGGTCAGGAACCGTCTGACAACCCGCCAGTGCCAACAGGCAGGTAATGCTAAGGGGTATGGCCTTCATGATAAATCCTCTCGCTACCTGCGTGGCTGGTGTGTCACCAAGCAGCGCGCTAAGCTCGCCAACAGACATTAAAAAGAACGACAACACGCTGAGACAACGTTTTAAGGAGGTTGTGCGATGAATGTACTGCTTTGCCCTGACAGTTTTAAGGACGCCTTGGGCGCCGAAGAGGCCGCCAAGGCCATGGTACAAGGTATTCAACGGGCAGCGCCCAACGCCATCACACAGCTCTGCCCCCTGGCGGATGGCGGCGAAGGCAGCCTTGATGCCTTAATTGCCGCCACCCATGCCGAGCGCCGTACGCTCACGGTGCAAGACGCCCTTGGGCGGCCACGCCAAGCCGCCTGGGGCTGGCTAAGCGAGCAGCGTACCGCGTTTATCGAGCTGGCAGAAGCCAGCGGCCTGCAGCACCTGACCCACGCAGAGCGCAACGCCCTGCACACCACTACCTTTGGCGTGGGCGAGCTGTTTCTCGCTGCCCTAGAAGCAGGCGCCACCCATGCCTTACTGCTACTTGGTGGCAGCGCCACCAACGATGCGGGCGCAGGAATGCTCCAGGCGCTGGGCGCCACGCTACTGGATGCCCAGGGCCAGCCGCTGCCCCCAGGCGGCGGCGCACTCCAGCAGCTTGCGACCCTGGATCTTTCGACGTTAGACCCGCGCTTGGCCGAATTACGCGTAGAGGCCGCCGTGGATGTGGATAACCCACTGCTAGGCGAACGCGGTGCCAGTGCCGTCTTCGGCCCACAAAAGGGCGCGACAGACGCCGATGTGGCAACGCTAGACCGCGCGCTCGGCCACTTTGCCGACCTCACCGCCAAGGCGCTGGGCCGAGACGACCGAGAGCTGCCAGGAGCGGGAGCGGCAGGCGGCATGGGGTTTGCCGCCCACTGCTTTTTGAACGCGACGCTAACGCCAGGCATTGAAATGATCATGCAGCAGGCGAATTTTGCCCAATTACTGAACGATGCAGATTTAGTGATTACCGGCGAGGGCCGCCTAGATGGCCAGAGCTTAGCGGGCAAAACGCCGATTGGTGTCTCCCGCGCCGCTAAGCGCCAGGGCAAGCCGGTGATTGTGCTCGCGGGTAGCCTAGGCGATGGCTGGCAAGCCTGCACGGAAGAAGGCGTTACCGCCGCCTTTGCGCTAGCCGATGGCCTAATGACATTAGAACAGGCGCTACCCCGTACGGCAGAGCTTCTGGCAGACCGTTGCGAAAGCATCGCACGCCTGTGGCTTGCAAGCCGCTGAGCGCGACTTTGAGCGGGTCGTGGAGCGAGCCTTGAAGATAAGCCCCTTGAAATGACGCGCCTGCGCCTACATTTCTTTATTCATCAGCGATGAGTCAGCCGTCGCCAGCTCACCGCTCTAATGGTAGGGCGCTATAGCTGCGATGCAAAAAACCTGTTTTGCATCACAAGCACAGCGCCTTAAGCTAGATCAAACGATTTGATGGCCGTACTTTTTCAGCGCGGCTCCAACCATGGAGGAGCAGATAATGGATGATATGAACAGCATTGGCCTACACGAAGGCAGCGCCAGCCAGTTAGCCGAGAAACTCAATCACCTGCTGGCCAACTATCAGATTTTTTACATGAATGTGCGTGGCTACCACTGGAACGTGAAGGGCAACGACTTCTTTGAGCTGCATGCCAAGTTTGAAGAGTTCTACACTGACCTGCTGACCAAAGTAGATGAAGTGGCCGAGCGTATTCTCACCCTGGGGCATAAGCCGGTACACGCCTACAGCGATTACGTGAAGCTGTCGCACATCCAAGAAGACAAAGATGTCCACGATGGCAAGACCTGCGTGCAAGGCGTTCTGGCAGGCTATCAAACGCTGATCGAACTGCAGCGCGAACTGTTGGCACTAGCGTCCGACGCCGATGACGAGGGCACCGCCGCCCAGGCGGGCGACTACATCCGCGAGCAGGAAAAAACCGTGTGGATGCTCAACGCCTATTTAGGCAAGTAAGTTCGGTGAACAGCCGCGATTAATAACGCTGCGGATATTCCTCCCTAATAAAAACGGCACCTTCGCGGTGCCGTTTTTATTGCTCTTTTGCTACTTTAGCATGGCGTTACTTCGCCAGCGCCGCTACCAGATCGCGCAGCATGGCCCAGAACTCCGCCACGGATTCGATCTCCACCCGCTCATCCGGCGAGTGCGCGCCGCGAATCAGCGGGCCAAAGGAAATCATGTCCAAGTGCGGGTATTTGCTGCCCAAAATACCGCACTCTAGCCCTGCATGGATCACTTTCACCTCGGGCTCGTGGCCCATCAGCGCCGCGTGGCGCGCCTTGAAGGTGGCCAGTAGCGGGCTATCCGGGTTGGGTGCCCAGCCGGGGTAGCCGTTTTCGACTTTCACCCGTGCGCCCATTAGCCCAAACAGCGCCTGAAAGCGCTCGGCCATCGCTTGGGCAGCGCTATCGTGCAACGAACGCACCAGGGCGCAGAGGTGGAAACGCCCCTGCTCGACGCTTAACACGCCCAGGTTGTTGGAGGTTTCGACTACGCCTGGCACGTCGGCGCTCATGCGCTCGACGCCGCAGGGGGCGGCATGTAGCGCGGCCAGCAGCATGGCGCTAGCGTCCAGGGTCAGCGGCTCAGCGTCGGCCTGTTCGGCACGGGTGGCGGTCAATACCAGGCCGCTATCGCCACTGCCCAGCTCGGCCTTGAGGGTGGCGGCCAGCCTCTCGACGGTGGCCAGGGCGGCGTCCATATCATCGGCGGGCAGTGCTACCTGGGCAAAGGCTTCACGGGGAATGGCGTTGCGCAGCGTGCCGCCCTGGTAGCTCACCAGGCGGGCACCGAAGGCCTCCAGTGCCCACAGCACGCGCACCAGCAGGCGGTTAGCGTTTCCCAAAGGCTTATGGATATCCATGCCCGAGTGGCCGCCTTTCAGGCCGGTGAGCGAGAGAGAAAGGAGTTGCTCGCCCTCCTGCAGGGCAGCGCTGGGCAGTTGAGCGTCAACCACCACATCCGCGCCGCCCGCACAGCCGATATACACCTCGCCACGGTCTTCGCTATCCAAGTTGAGCAGCAGCGAGCCTTCCAACCAATTTTCAGCAAGATTCAGCGCACCGCCCATGGAGGTCTCTTCTTCCAGGGTGAACAGCGCTTCCAGCGGGCCATGGGTCAGCTCGGGGTCTTCCAGTACGGCCAAAATGGCCGCCACGCCCATGCCATTATCCGCCCCTAGAGTGGTGCCTTCAGCGTAAAGCCACCCCTCTTTGACCACGGTGCGAATGGGGTCACGGGTAAAGTCGTGCTCATGCCCCGAGTTGGCCTGGGCCACCATATCCAGGTGCCCCTGCAGCACGATACCGGGAGCGTCTTCACAGCCGGGCGTTGCGGGCTTGCGAATGCGCAGGTTGCCAAAGGCATCCCGGTCGTGGGTGAGCCCCTGAGCATCGGCCCAGGCTTCTAACGTCGCCACCAAAGCGGCTTCATGGCCGGAGGGGCGTGGCGTGTTACACAGGGTGCGAAAGTGCTGCCATACAAGGCGTGGTTCGAGCGCTGCTAGATGTGCGTTCATGGAAACTCTTCATTATCGATAACGGGCTTACTTTAACCGCTCTGGCTCACTGGGGAAAAGCGCGCATGCTTCGATCACCTGCTGTACAGCCTGACGTAAGCGTTGTACGGCCTCTTTTTGAGCCTTAGCGAACGGCTGATTTTGGTAGGCCCAAGCAGCGAGCTGCTGATGCGCCTGCTGGGCCTCACCTAACGGTTGGCGGCTGGCTTCACGCGCCAGCGCCTGCAGCGCCGGGCGAGCCAGGGCGGGGTCGCGGCGGGCATAGGCTACGTCGTGAACAGCCTGATGCTCGGCTGCGCTAAGCGGCTGGCCGGAGAGCGAGGTGAGCAACAGCGCCACCACCGGAGCGGGCAGTGTTGCCAACTCAAACGCCAACAGGCCGGGTAGCGAAGCGGCAAAGCCTGCGGTTAATTCACCGAGCACCGACTGACCCTCTTGGTTGAGCGGTTTGGCGACCATCACGGCGTATTCGCCAGTGGCGGCTTCTCGGGTAATGCCTAAACGCACCGGCACAAACCCCAGCGCCAGCCAAAATTGGAGCAACCCTGCCTCAGCACCAAAAGTAGCCCCATACAGCACAATACCTTGCTGAGCAGCGCTGGCCATATCCTCTTCCAACAGCTGCCGCCCCAGCCCTTCGCGACGGCGCTGTGGGTGGGCAGCAATGCGCGCCACCCGCCGCCAGCGGGCGGTTAGCGCCTCACGGCTGCCGCAATGGGCCGCCAGCGACTGCGCCAACAAATGCCCCTGAGGTCTGCGCTCGCCTCGCGCTACCTGCTCGGCAAGCGCGGCATCAAAGCCACCCTCCTCTCGCGTGACCAGTACCGCTTGGGGGCCAGCCCCATCGCTGCCTAGCACCATGCGCAGCGACGTGCCGGGGCCATCCAGCAGTTGGCGTAAATCACTCGGCGTGGTGCGGTAGTGGGACTGCACCAGCAGGCCAAACAGCTTTTCCAGCAAAGCCCCCCGCTCCGCTAGCTGCGCTTGGCTAATCACCATGCTGGGAAGCCGCTCGCCCTGGTGTGGCTCTCCTTTGGGCAGCGGCGCATCGAGTAAAAGCAGGTGCTGAATGACGGCTTCCAGCGGGTCACCGGCTGACCAGCGTATTGGCGCTTGCAGCGTCAATTCACGCCACTGGGGCGCTTGGCGGTCCAATATATCGCGAAAACGCAGCGCAAAGCCGCGCCCCGAGCCTTCGTAGCCATGCACCGTCGTGGCAAACGCAATGCGCGGAAAAGCCGCCAGCCAGCGGGCCAGCAACGACGCCGGAATGGCGGCGGCTTCATCCACCAGCAGCATACTGCCGCTGCCTCCTAGCGTGCCCTGTTCTATCTGTTCTGTCAGAACATCCGGCGGCAAAAAGCGCAGCCGACTGCCGTTGGGAAGCGACACCTCGGCGGGGCCGTGGTGCTGTGCTTCAGGGCACAGCGCCGCCACTCGGCTAAAGACGCTCTCCACTGCGCTAAGCCGAGGGGCCGTAAGCAGGAGTTCTACGTCACCGCTTTGCTGCAGTAAGCGCGCGCAGGCTATGCCCAAAGCGGCACTTTTGCCTCGTCCCCGGTCGGCAGTCACTACCAGCGGGCGGCGGCGTTTGAGCTTGACCAGCGCGCTCACTGCGCTGGCCTGGTCTAGGGTGAGGCAGTCAGCATCGTCCCATTGCGCGGCGGCTGCTTGCCGTTTGCTCAACGCGGGTAGCCATAGCGCACCACCAACGGGCCAGTGGATCACGGCATTAGACTCGCCCAACTGACAGGCCAACCGCGCTAAATAGTGCGCGCTGAGCGCTTCCCACTGCCAAGGGTAATCGGCAAAGCGGGCGTAGTCGGGATCGGGTTGGCTGCCCCACGTCGCTGGGGTGACCAGCACCAGCAGACCGCCAGCGCTGACGGTGCCCGCTAGTGCGCCTAGGGCATCTGGATCTAACCCTTGGTGGCCGCTGGCATCCAGGATCACCAGCTGATGCTCTGCTCCCAGCCGGGTGCGCGCTTTGCGGCTTGGCAAGCTCGGTGCTACCGGCGCTTGCTGGCCATCCCCTATCCACAGTGGCGCACTCCAGTCGAGTGCTTGCCATAGCGCCAACGCCTGCTGGCGCGCCTGCTCTGGAGCACCGTTAAGCCACACTAACCCCCGCCAGCCGCGCCGCTTTAAACGGCGGGCATAGCTGGCTAACACAGCAGCTTGTTGTGCAACGGCAGTGCCAGCCGGTGAGGTAGGCTCAGCGTGGTGCGGCCTGCCCATGGCAACTCCTTAAAATAAAAATTCTCTTACAACTTTGGTTTAACAAATAGGCGCTTTTCAACGTTTTATCACCATATCCCCCCTGTGGAAGTGCACCTAATAGCATTTTAAAGCGATGTTTTGACTGCTATTTTTCAAATAAAACGGCAACAAAGCCCGCGTTAGCTTCCTTGTATTACTGATATTGCGCTGCAGCGGGGGGTATGTGCTAGCTTAGCGATGCAGCGCAGGATGTTTTACTTTACGTAAACGTTAGCCTGCCCGCTGTACTTTCCTGCTTTCAGGTCATTAACACTAATAACGCTAACCGCCAAAGTACCAGGAAACATACAATGAAAAAGACTACAAAATTCGCATTGACCAGCCTTGCCGCTGGCGTCGCTTTCGCCGCTCTCACCTCCACCGCCCAGGCACAAGAGCAGTGGACCATGACCTCCACCTGGCCGGAGAACCTGGATCTGATCAAGATCGACCAGCACTGGGCAGAGTTGGTTAACCAACTAGCGGGCGACGAAGTTCAAATTAACTTCCGCGCAGGCGGCACCTTGATGCCCGGCACCGAAGTCTTCGACGCCACTGAAACCGGCGCTATCCAAGCCGCAGGTGACTGGCCCGGCTACTGGGCAGGCTTAAACCCAGCGTTCTCGCCGCTGGCCACCACCACCAGTTTGTTCAACGGTGTCGATTATCTGAACTGGATCCAACAGTGGGGCGGTTTTGAGCTCTACCAAGAGATCTATGGCCAGTACAACATGGTTTACCTGCCCTACGGTATTACCAACAATGAATCCGGCTTTATGGGCCGCACGCCCATCGAGAGCATCGCCGACCTAGAAGGCAAGCGCCTGCGTCTTTCTGGCCGTGACCAGGGCCGTGTGCTTGAAGAGTTGGGCGGCTCACAGGTCACACTGGCTGGTGGCGAAGTGTACCAAGCCATTGAGCGTGGCGTGATTGACGCAGGTGAGTTCTCCACCCCTGGCGTTGACTTCAATGCAGGCTTTGCCGAAGTGGCCGACTACTGGGCGACCCCCGGCTGGCACCAGTCAGCGAGCGTGTTCGGCGTTATGATCAACAAAGATTCTTGGGATGCGCTTTCTGAAGAGACGCAAGCCAAGCTGCGTATCGCTGCCGAAGCCACCATGGCGTGGTCACTCTCCTGGTCTGAGCGCGAATCCACCGAAGCGACCCAGAAGTTTATCGACGCGGGCGTGACCATCAACCAGTTCTCTGAAGAGGATCTGGCGCGTATCCAGGAGATCACCAACGAGGTCATCGTACGCGGCGCCTGTGAGAATCCAGACCATGCTAAGGTCTACCACTCCATGATCACCTACCTGCAAGAGTACGCCGCATGGCGTGATGTGACGGCCCCCTTCAACATGAGCCGTACCATGGATAACCTGCCCTCACTGGAAGAGATCGAAGCCTGCCTATAAGGCATTCACTATAAAAGCGTAACATGGCCGCCCCAGCACCTGCCGGGGCGGCCTTAGCTCAGTTGCGGAGATCTTCCATGAATGCGATTGCCAAGGCGATCGATGCGATTAACGAGCTGTTTGGCCGCATTATCGCGCCGTTAATTGCCATCATTACTCTCATAGTGCTTTACGACATTGTGTCGCGCTTTTTTTTCGGCCGCCCAAGCGACTGGGCGTTCGATATTACGAAGATGCTGTTCGGCGCTCACTTTATGCTCATGGCGGCTTACGGGTTGCGTCATCACGCCCACGTTGAGGTGGATGTGGTGAAGCGTTTGCTATCTCGTAAGAAGCAGGCCGTGCTGGATCTCATTGGCTACCTAGTTTTCTTCGTGCCGTTTATTTGGCTGCTGCTGACCTACGGCTGGCGCTTCTTCGAGCGCTCCTTTAGCCGTGGCGAAACCACCTATGGCATGGTCTCGATTCCCGTTTATCCGGTGAAAGGCGTGATCGTCTTGGCCGCCGCACTGATTTTGCTACAGGCGGTCGCCATCGTGCTGCGCGCCATTATGCAGTTGCGTGAGGAGACATCCGCATGAGTGCAGAGCTACTGACGCTGGTGATGTTCGGCGGGCTGCTGGTCGGGCTGTTTATGGGCCATCCGCTAGCCTTTGTGCTGGGCGGCATGGCGGTAATCGGCGCGTATCTAGGCCCCGGCATTAATACCCTCGGCATTATTATTAATAACGTTTATGGCAACGCCATGGACAACTATGTGCTGGTCGCCATTCCGCTGTTTATTTTGATGGCGCGCTTTCTCAACGACTCCGGCGTGACGGAGAAGATGTTCGACGCCATGCGCCTGCTGCTGGCGAATGTGCGCGGCGGCCTCGCCTTAACCGTCGTTGTTGTTTCGGTACTGCTGGCAGCCACGACCGGCATCGTCGGGGCGTCCATCGCCGTCATGGGGATGATCGCGCTGGTGCCGATGCTGAAGTATGGCTACAACAAAGAGCTCAGCGCGGGCGTGATCATGGCGAGCGGCTGCCTGGGCATTTTGATTCCGCCCAGCATCATGCTGATTCTAATGGCCAGCTACTCGCCGGTGTCGGTGGGTGCGCTGTTTGCCGGGGCGCTGATTCCAGGCCTGCTGCTGGGCGTGATGTACGCGCTGTACGTGGTGCTGATCTGCTGGCTGAAACCCAGCTACGGCCCCAAGGTGCCGAAAGAGGAGCGCGCCGAGGTCAGTACCAAAGAGCTGCTTATTATGCTGGGCAAGTACGTGGTGCCGCCGATGTCGCTGATCCTGGGCGTGCTCGGTGCTCTATTTACCGGGATCGCCACCGCGACCGAGGCCTCGGCGATTGGTGTGTTCATCGCTTTCCTGCTGTTCCTGATCTTCGGTGACCGCAAGCTCTCGACCTGCTACAACACGCTCATCGAAGCGGGTAAAACCACCACCATGGTGATGCTGGTACTGGTAGGGGCAACGGCATTTACCGGCGTGTTCTCCATTGGTGGCGGCATGACTGTGATCAGTGATTTTGTACTCGCCATGCCGGGCGGCACCTTTGGCGCGCTGCTGCTGATGCTGTTCCTGGTCTTTATCCTGGGTATGTTCCTGGACTGGACCGGCATTGTGCTGCTGAGCTTCCCGATTATGCTGCCGATCATTGCTCAGATGGGCGTGGACGTATTGTGGTTCGTGGTCATGGTCGCTGTGGTGCTGCAGACCTCCTTCCTCACACCGCCATTTGGCTATGCCCTGTTCTATCTTAAAGGGGTCGCCCCTCCAGGGGTGGAGATCGTTGATCTGTACAAAGCGGTGGTACCGTTTGTAGCGATCATCATTCTGGCCTGCATCCTGATGTCTATCTTCCCCAGCTTGATTACCGGGCTACCTAGCATGATGGTGGGCTACTAACACATCAGCGGTTAGGCCAGCGCTAAATCCCTCCGCTTTGCGGGGGGATTTTTTTGCCTGCCCGAATGCTGGCTGCACCCCACTGACGCAAGTGATACTATTTGCAACCGCTATTTTTTCGCATTGACGAGCCATACTGCCCCTCGTCCAAGGAGCCAACGACGTGTCTACACCTGCTCGCCGGTCACCATCGGCTCTGCTTTCAGGTTTCGCATCACGCTTTACGCTGTCGCTTAACCCTTGGTCAATTGCACTTTTTCTGATTGCCCTGATTGTGGCACTGCCTATTTTGGTCGTGCTTGGCCATATCGTGATGCCCACCGAAGGCGTTTGGCAGCACTTGGCCAGCACGGTTCTGCCTCGCTACTTATCCAACACCTTCTGGCTGGTACTGTGGGTGGGGTTAGGCACACTGGTAATTGGCACAGGGACCGCTTGGCTGGTGGTGATGTGTCGCTTCCCCGGCAAGCGCCTATTTGAGTGGGCGCTACTGCTGCCGCTGGCGGTGCCGACCTATGTGATTGCTTATGCCTACACCGATTTTCTACAGGTGGCGGGGCCGCTACAAAGCCTGCTGCGGGAGTGGTTTCACTGGCAGGTCGGCGACTACTACTTCCCCAATGTACGCTCGTTAGGGGGCGCTGCCACGCTGATCACCTTCGTGCTTTACCCCTATGTATACCTGCTGGCCCGCGCTTCCTTCTTAGAGCAGTCGGTGTGCGTCTTGGATGTTGGTCGCACGTTAGGGCGCGGCCCCTGGCGTTTATTTGCCAGCGTTGCGCTGCCGCTGGCACGCCCGGCGCTGGTGGGCGGCGTCTCACTGGTGCTGATGGAAACGCTCAATGAGTTTGGCGCGGTGCAGTTTTTTGGGGTGGATACCTTTACCACGGGTATTTACCGCACTTGGTTTGGCCTAGGCGAGCCGATTGCCGCGGCCCAGCTAGCCGCTTGCCTACTCACTTTTGTGATTGCTTTTGTGCTGCTGGAGCGCTGGTCGCGGGGTAAGCGTCGCTACTTCCACACCACCAACCGCTATCAACAGTTGCCTGAGTACAGGTTGCACGGCTGGCACGCCGTCGGGGCGACGCTGGCCTGCCTGTTACCAATCACCGTTGGCTTCTTGCTGCCCAGCGGCATTCTGTTGGAAATGGCGATCACCACCGGCGACAGCCTATTTGGCACGCGCTTCATCGGCTTTGCCATGAACAGCCTGAGCCTCGCTACGGTGGCAGCGCTGATTGCGGTGGGGCTGGCGGTGCTGCTGAGCTACGGCGTGCGGCTGCATAACTCCCCCAGTGCGCGACTGTTTACCCGCATTGCGGCGATGGGTTACGCCATTCCTGGCTCGGTGGTGGCCGTGGGTATTTTGATTCCGTTTGCCTGGCTGGATAACGCGCTCAACACTTGGCTTCACACCCATTACGATAAGATCATCGGGCTGGTGTTTAGCGGCACGGCATTCATCTTGATTTACGCCTATGTGGTGCGCTTTTTGGCGGTGTCGTTTAACGCAGTAGAGGCGAGCCTGGGCAAAGTGACGCCAAGCATGGACGCCGCCTCGCGCACCCTCGGGCAAACAGCCGGGGGCACGCTGCGCCGCATTCATACGCCACTGATGCGCAGCAGCCTATTGGCCGCGGGCATTCTGGTGTTTGTGGATGTGATGAAGGAGCTGCCCGCCACGATTATTTTGCGGCCGTTTAACTTCGACACGCTGGCAGTGCGCGCTCACAGTTTGGCGTCCGATGAGCGCTTGGCGGAGGCGTCTACTGCATCGCTCACCATTGTGGTGGTGGGGATTCTACCGGTAATTCTACTCAGCTTGGCGATGCGCCGGGCGCGCCCAGGCAGCCAAGCCGAGTAATTAAAACACGCAACTAACGCGGAAAAACTAACGCGGAAAGACAAATACCTGGGTGTGGTCGAGGTCGATATCGATCGGCTGCCCCTCCTGGGGCAGGAAGACCCCTGGTACCCGTGCGTGCAGGTGCGCTTCTTGGCCATCAGCACCGTGGGCACATAGGTGAATCAAGCTAGTGCGGCCCAGTAGTTTCGCCATCACCACGTGGCTGTGGCTGTGGGTTTCCGCAGGCAGGTCGCGCTCTTTGATACGCAGCGCCTCCGGGCGGATCATCACCTGGGCCTGGCTACCCTCTGGCAGCCAGCTGGCATCTATGTCGCCTACCGGCGTTTGTACCACGCCTCCTTCCACCACCCCTTCAAGCTCGTTCACTTCCCCAAAGAAGGTCACCACAAATGGGTCGACGGGAGCGCAGTAAAGCTCCCGCGGGGTACCCGTTTGGACGATTTTGCCATCGCGCATCAAGGCGATGCGGTCGGCCATAAACATCGCTTCTTCCGGATCGTGAGTCACCAGTAGCGTGGCAGAGCCCAGCTTTTTCAACACGTGCAGCGTATCGTCGCGAATCCGATCACGCAGCCGAGCGTCCAGGCTGGAGAAGGGTTCATCCAACAGCATTAGCTTGGGCGTAGGTGCCAGAGCTCGGGCCAGCGCCACGCGCTGCTGCTGACCGCCGGAGAGCATATGCGGGTAGGTATCGGCGTAGTCAGCCATGCCAAGCTGGGTTAATAGCTCCAGCGCACGTTCACGGCGCTGGCTGGAGGGCAGATGCTTTAAGCCGAAAGTGACATTTTCCAACACGCTAAGGTGGGGGAAAAGCGCTGAATCCTGAAACGCCAGCCCGACGTTGCGCTTTTCCGGCGGCACATGGCGTTTGCCGGGGGCGGCAATGGCCTGCCCTTCTAGGCTGACGGTGCCTTCTTGGACCACTTCCAGCCCTGCCGCAATGCGCAGTAGCGTGGTTTTACCGCAGCCGGAAGGGCCAAGCAGGCAGACCACTTCGCCCTGAGCAATGTCGAGATCAATACCTTTAACAACTTTGTTAGCCGCAAACGTATGCTGAACATCGCGTAGCGACAGCGCCGATGCAGGCTCCGCCACCTCAGAAAGGGACACAGTTGCCGTCATTCGTTCACCCATGGTTTGTTCGCCGGGAGAGCGCTGACCGCTCAGCCATTGCGAACACGGTTGAAAGTTATTTGCATTCTATTTTCTATTGGCGTGAGATGCACGTCTAGGCACAAAAAGTGATGCGAGTCATTAGCATTTCGCTTGACGTCCTTCGAACAAGGCGTTTCAATAGCACACGCCGTTAATGCAACTTATTATCATAAACATTCAGGGTATTTGTTATGAAACAAGCACGTCTTTCGGCCTCCGTAGCTGCCATCATGGCCGGCTCTGCGTTTGCCAGCAGCGCACTCGCTAATGAAGTCAACATCTACTCCGCTCGCCACTATGACTCTGACGAAAT
Organism: Halomonas sp. Cn5-12; assembly: GCF_021532545.1. Lineage (NCBI taxonomy): Bacteria > Pseudomonadati > Pseudomonadota > Gammaproteobacteria > Oceanospirillales > Halomonadaceae > Halomonas > Halomonas sp. Cn5-12. Next base: position 34,910 of record NZ_JAKGAY010000023.1, on the reverse strand, counting down.
GCTCTACCAAGCGTTCACCGATGAGACTGGCATTGAAGTGAATGTACTGGAAGGCGACGCTAACCAACTAATGGAGCGTATGCAGCGTGAAGGCGTGGCTAGCCCCGCCGACGTTATGCTGACCGTGGATGCAGGCAACCTGTGGCGCGCCGAGCAAGACGGTATTTTTCAAAGCGTAGACTCTGATGTTCTCAACGAGCGCCTGCCGGAATCCATGCGTCACCCAGAAGGCATGTGGTTTGGCTTTAGCCAGCGCGCCCGCGTGATCTACTACAACCGCGAAAACTTCGACCCGAGCCAGATTGCTACCTACGAAGATCTTGCCGACCCGCAGTTTGAAGGCCAAGTGTGTATCCGTTCTTCCAACAACATCTACAACCAGTCACTGCTGGCATCGCTGATTGAGCACCACGGCGCAGAGGGCGCGCAGGAGTGGGCCCAGGGCGTTGTGAACAACATGGCCCGCGACCCCGAAGGCGGTGATACCGATCAGATTCTTGGCGTTGCCAGCGGCGAGTGCAACCTAGCGGTTGGTAACCACTACTACTACGTGCGTCTGCTGCACTCTGACGATGCCGCCGAGCGTGAAGCCGCGCGCAAAGTGGGCGTGATCTTCCCCAATCAGGATGACCGCGGTACCCACGTGAACGTCGGCGGTGCAGGCCTGGTCGCCAACGCGCAAAACCCGGAAAACGGCATTCGCTTCCTGGAGTTCCTGGCCTCTGACCAAGCGCAGGAAGTGCTGGCCGAGCGTAACTACGAGTTCCCGGTGGTAGAAGGCGTGAAGAAAAACCCAGTGCTGGAGTCTTGGGGCGATTTCGCTAAAGACGACATCAACATCAGCATCCTGGGTGAGAACAACCCGGAAGCGGTACGTATCTTCGACCGCGTCGGCTGGCGTTAAGCGCGACTTGGGCACACGCTTTTGAAGCCGGTGCCTAAGTAACGCACTAAACACAACCCCCGCAGCGACCGCTGTGGGGGTTGTGTGTTATTGGCGAGTGCTCTCTCGTTCGTTAGTGGGCTTCATCCCAATTCGCGCCGCTTTGCGCTTCCACAATCAGCGGTACGCTGAGCGATGCTGCGGCCTGCATGCGTGTCTGCACTTGCTCAATAAAGCGCTCTACCTGCGCCTCGGCCACCTCGAACACCAATTCATCGTGTACCTGCATGACCATCAGCGCATCGAACTCCCCTTCCGCTAGCCACGCATCCACATCAATCATCGCCTGTTTGATAATATCCGCCGCCGTGCCCTGCATCGGCGCGTTGATTGCCGTGCGCTCGGCCCCTTGGCGGCGGTTGCGGTTTTGCGAGTGAATCTCTGGCAGGTATAAACGCCGCCCCATCACGGTTTCGACAAAGCCATCTTCCGCCGCCTGGGTACGAATGCGGTCCATATAGCGGGCGACGCCTGGGTAGCGGTCAAAGTAGCGGTCGATGTAGGTTTGGGCCTGGCTACGGTCAATACGCAGCTGACGAGCCAGCCCCCAAGCGCTCATGCCGTAAATCAAGCCAAAGTTAATCGCCTTAGCGCTGCGCCGCTGGTCGCCAGACACCTTTTCAAGCGAGGTGCCAAAAACTTCCGCCGCGGTAGCGGTGTGGATATCGCGCCCTTCAGCAAACGCTTCCAGCAGCCCTTTATCTTCCGAAAGGTGCGCCATAATACGCAGCTCGATCTGCGAGTAGTCCGCCGCCACAATGCGGTAGCCAGGGCGCGCCACGAACGCCTGGCGGATTTTGCGCCCCTCCTCGGTACGGATGGGAATATTCTGCAGGTTCGGGTCCGACGACGACAGCCGCCCGGTGGCCGTAACCGCCTGATGATAGCTGGTGTGTACCCGCCCGGTGGTTTTATTGAGCAGGCGCGGCAGCTTATCGGTATAGGTGGACTTCAGCTTGGCCAGGCCACGGTGCTGCATGATCACCTTGGGCAAGGGGTAGTCCAGCGCCAGCTCTTCCAGCACGGCTTCGGCGGTGGAAGGCGCGCCCTTGGGGGTTTTCTTGATGACCGGAATCTTCTGCTCTTCGAACAGAATCTGGCCCAGCTGCTTGGGAGACCCCAGGTTGAACTCGCGGCCCGCCAGCTCAAAAGCTTCACTCTCTAACTCGCGGATGCGCTGTTCGAGCTGCTGGCTCTGCTCGTACAGGCGCTCGGCATCCACGGCCACGCCGTTACGCTCGATGCGCGACAGCACGCTGATTAGTGGTAGCTCAAGGTGGTCGAGCACCTCGGCCAAGCGCCCTTCCCGCTCCACTTGGGGACGCAGCGTGTCCTGTAGGCGCAGGGTGATATCTACATCCTCGCAGGCGTAGGGAGCCGCTTGCTCTAGGGCAATCTGATTAAACGTCAGCTGCTTGGCGCCTTTGCCCGCGATCTCTTCAAACGAAATGGTTTTCTCGCCCAGGTACTTCAGCGCCAGCGAATCCATATCGTGGCGCGTGGCGGTGGAGTTGAGCACATACGACGCTAGCATGGTGTCGGCAAACGGGCCAACGACAGAAATGTCGTAGTTCGCCAGTACGGAAATATCGTATTTGAGGTTTTGTCCAATTTTGGTTTTGGCCGGGTCTTCCAGCAGTGGCTTTAACGCTGCCAGCACCGCTTTGCGATCAAGCTGCTGGGGAGCATCCAAGTAATCATGGGCCACCGGAATATAGGCAGCTTCCCCGGCTTCCAGCGACACGCCGATACCCACAATTTCTGCATCCATGTAGTTGAGGCTGGTGGTTTCCAAGTCGAAGCAGAAACGTTCGGCCTCGTTGAGCCGTTCGAGCCACGCCTCCAGCTCGGCCTGCTCGGTAATCACATGGTCGTGGCGCTCGGTCGGCGCCGTTTCCGTCGTGCTGTCGGTTGTTTCCGAGACGGGCTCACCGCCTGCCACATCGTCCACGCCTTCGTCGTTGCCTTCCAGCAGCTCGGCGAGCCACTGTTTGAACTCCATCTGTTTGTAGAGCTCGACCAGCGCTTCGCGGTCCGGGTGGGCAATGTCCAAATCATCCAACCCCACCGGCAAGTCGCAGTCGGTTTTGATCGTCGCTAACTGATAGGAGAGAAACGCTTGCTCGCGGTGCTCTTCCAGTTTTTTGGGTAACGTTTTCGCGCCGCGGAAACCGAGGGTGGTCACGCGCTCTAAATCGCCATAAATCGTGTCTAAACCGCCGCCCATACCTTGCAGCAGGCCAATGGCGGTTTTCTCGCCCACCCCAGGCACGCCGGGGATGTTGTCCACCTTGTCGCCCATCAGTGCGAGGAAGTCGATAATCAGCGCCGGCGGCAGGCCAAACTTCTCCTCCACGCCCGCTTCATCGAGGGTTTCCTCTTTCATGGTGTTGACCAGCGTGATGTGGCCGTTCACCAGTTGGGCCATGTCCTTATCGCCGGTGGAGATGACCGCGTCGCGGCCAGCCTGAGTGGCTTGGTGCGCCAACGTGCCAATCACGTCATCCGCCTCGACCCCTTCGATGCACAGCAGCGGCAGGCCGAGTGCTTTGACACAGGCGTGCAGCGGTTCGATCTGGCTGCGTAGGTCATCCGGCATGGGTGGGCGGTGGGCCTTGTAATCGCTGTACAGCTCATCGCGGAAGGTTTTACCCGGCGCGTCGAACACCACCGCCATGGGGCTATCGGGGTAGTCTTTCATCAGCCGTTTGAGCATGTTCAGCACGCCCTTCACGGCTCCGGTCGGCTGACCGTTAGAGGTCGTTAGCGGCGGCAGCGCATGAAACGCGCGGTAGAGGTACGAAGAGCCATCGACGAGCACGATTGGGGCACGGGCCATAACCAAATTCCATAGTCAGCAAAACGGTAAGGATGTCTGCTCTCTATGATACGCGTTCAACGCCGGGCCTGCAGAAAAGAGCCCTAAAACTCGCTACTCTTCACCACACAACGCTGCCAACTCGTGCGGCAAGCCGCTACAATAATCGGCTTAGCAACCTGGGCGAGATTCTCATGGCAGTATTCACCCCGCTTAGCGACGCACAGGTCGCCGCGTTTTTGGAAAAATTTGATGTTGGCAGCTTTGTTGCGCTTCAAGGCGTGGCAGGCGGCACGGAGAACTCGACGTTTTTCGTGACCACCGACCGCCGCGAGCTGGTGCTCACCCTGTTTGAGCAAGGCGAACACGAAGAGCTGCCGTTTTTTGTTGAGTTGCTCGATTACTTAGACGAGCACCGCTTACCGGTGCCCGGCACTATTCATGACCGCGAAGGCGTGGCGCTGCACAGCCTGGCGGGCAAGCCTGCGCTGCTGTTCCCGCGCCTGCCGGGCAAGCACCCCAGCGCCCCCAACCTTGCCCAGTGCCAAGCGCTGGGCAGCACGCTTGGGCAGATGCATAAAGTATCGCAGCACTTTCCCGGGCATCGCCCCAACCCCCGTGACCTGCACTGGCTGCGGGCGGTACACCATAAGGTGCTCACCTACATCAGCCCTGACGATCAAACACTGATGAAGAACGCAGTGGATGATTTCGAGAGCGAATTTAGCCAGCATGGCGAGCTTCCCCAAGGAGCAGTGCATGGCGATTTGTTCCGCGATAACACGCTGTTCGAGGGCGACGCCCTGGGCGGTATTATCGATTTTTATAACGGCTGCACCGGTGACTTGCTGTTTGATCTCGCCATCGTGATCAACGACTGGGCCTCCAATGAGGACGGTTCGCTGAACGCCGAGCGTTACAACGCCATTTTAAGCGCCTATCAAGCGCGACGCCCGCTGACCGAATCCGAACGCACGCTTTGGCCGACGATGCTGCGTATGACCGCACTGCGTTATTGGCTGTCACGGCTGCTGGTGGTGTATGTCGACCCACCGGCCCATGACTTAACTCCCCACGACCCCGAGCGCTTCCGCGTGATTCTTAAAGCACGCATCGCGTTTGGCGCACTCCCGATTCCAGAGGCATCTTCATGAGTGAAATGGCAACGACCAGCAGCCCCGCCGTGCGTGCCCGCCGCACTTGGAACATGGACCAGTGGGGCAGCGGTTACTTTGATGTCGACGACCACGGCCAAGCCCTGGTACGCCCGCTGGGCAGCGATGCGGAAGGCCCGGCGCTGCCTATCAGTGCGTTAGTCCGTCAGTTACAGGCGGCGGGGTTACGCTTACCGGTGCTGGTGCGCTTTAGCGATATTCTTCACGATCGCGTCGAACAGCTTTGCGGTGCCTTTGACGCCGCCATGCAGGACGTGGACTACCAGGGCGGCTATACCGCGGTTTACCCGATTAAGGTGAACCAGCAGCGTCGGGTGGTAGAAGAGATTCTCGCTACCTCTGAGCGGGGTAATGGCCGTGTGGGCTTGGAAGCGGGCAGCAAGCCTGAACTGCTGGCGGTGCTGGCGCTCTCCGACGGCGGTTCGTCACTGATCGTCTGCAATGGCTATAAAGACCGCGAGTACGTGCGCCTGGCGCTGCTGGGCGAGAAGCTCGGCCACAAAGTGTATCTGGTGGTGGAGAAGCTCTCCGAACTGGAGCTGATTTTAGAAGAGGCCCGCGAGCTGGACGTAACCCCGCGCATTGGCCTGCGCGCGCGACTAGCCTCGGTGGGTAAAGGCAAGTGGCAGAATACTGGCGGTGAGAAGTCGAAGTTCGGTCTCACCGCCAGCCAGATTCTGGAAGTGGTCGAAACCCTACGCGCCCAGGATGCTCTGGCGAGCCTGCAGCTCGTGCACTTCCATCTAGGCTCGCAGATCGCCAACATTCGCGATATTCAGCGCGGCCTGCGGGAGTGCGCGCGCTTCTATCAAAACCTGATGAGCCTGGGCGCGCCCATCGACACCGTCGATGTGGGCGGCGGCTTAGGGATCGACTACGAAGGCACCCGCTCGCGCAGCTACTGCTCGGCGAACTACTCCATGCAGGAGTACGCCCGCAACGTGGTCAACGCGTTCTCCCAGCTCTGCCAGGAGGCTGACCTGCCCCAACCGCACCTGATCAGTGAGTCCGGCCGTTCGCTCACCGCCCACCATGCAGTGCTGATCACCAATGTCATTGGTGAAGAGCGCGTCAACGACACGCCGCCAGAGCGCACAACCCAGGAAGAAGATCCACAGGTAGAAGAGCTGTGGCGGGTGTTCGACCAGTTGGCCGAGACCCAAGAACCGCGGGTGCTGGTCGAGGCGTGGCACGACCTGTTGCAGGCAGTTAGCGAGCTACACGACCGTTTCGTTCTGGGTCTGAGCAGCATCAACGCCCGCGCCGAAGGCGAGCGCCTCTACATGGCCGCCTGCACGCGCCTGCGTGGAAAGCTGGATACCCGCAACCGCGCGCACCGGGAAATCATGGACGAGCTGGCCGAAAAATTGGCCGACAAGCTGTTCGTCAATTTCTCGCTGTTCCAGTCAGTGCCAGACGTGTGGGGCATCGAGCAGATTTTCCCCGTGCTACCACTCAGTGGGCTGGACAAAGCGCCCACCCGCCGTGCGGTGATCCAGGACATCACCTGCGACTCTGATGGCCGTATCGATAGCTATGTGGATGGCCAAGGGGTAGAAACCACCCTGCCGCTGCCTGAGTGGGCCAATGACGACGAGCGCTGGTTAGGCTTCTTCCTGGTGGGCGCCTACCAGGAGATTCTTGGCGACCTGCACAACCTGTTCGGCGATACCGATTCGGTGGATGCAGCGCTAGGTGAAGATGGCGAGTGGGTGCTCTCTAACCCGCAGGCGGGGGATTCGGTGGCCAACGTATTGGCCTACGTGAATTTCGATGCCTGCGTACTGAAACAGAAGCTCACCGAGCAGCTGGTCACAAGCGGTTTCTCTCCGGAAGAGCAGGCGCACTTTGCCGCTAGCCTGACCGAAGGCCTAGAGGGCTACACCTACCTGGAGTAACCCTTCACCGGCTTAACGCGTTTCACAAAAAAGGCCACCGAGCGTATCGGTGGCCTTTGTTTTGCGTGCTGAACCCGTGAGCAGGTCGTTACTCAACGACGCTGGTCGAAATCTCCAGGCCGCCAGTCAGCGTTAAGCGTAGCGCCGCGCCGCGGGGTAGCTCGCCGACTCCGGCAGGCGTGCCGGTCAAAATCACATCGCCTGGCTCCAGGGTGAAGTGACGGCTCATTTCTGCCACCAGCGTGGGAATAGCAAAAATCATATCCGCGCCTTCGCCGTGCTGGCGCTCTTCACCGTCGATTTCTAGGGTGAAGGTCAGCGCGTTCCAGTTAGGCACGCGGCTCAGCGGCAAGAAAGGCGACAGCGGGCAGGCGCCATCAAAGGCCTTGGCGATTTCCCAAGGGTGGCCTTTCTCTTTTAACTTGGTTTGCACATCGCGCAGGGTTAAATCCATCGCAAGGCCAATGCCTGCAATGGCACGCTCGGCTTCATCTTGCGTGGCGTGGGTGAGGGTCTCCCCTACCAGTAGCGCCAGCTCGACTTCATAATGAACATCGCCTCGCGAAAATGGCGGGTCGAGAGGCTTGGTTAAGTCCACCACGCTAGTGGCGGGCTTGATGAACAGCAGCGGCTCACTGGGAACCGGGTTATCCAGCTCTTTGGCATGTTCGGCATAGTTGCGGCCGACACAGATGACCTTGCCCAGCGCGTGGGGAAACTCCTGACCATCGGTAAACTGTGGAACAAAACGCATGGCGGGTCTTCTCCTTCTCGTTATGCGTGCCGTATTCGCAACGACAGGCGCATTAGTCTACCCCAGCCATGCCCATGTTCCACAGTATCGACCGCGTATTTCCGAATTGCAGGAGTATCTGGATCGCTTATGCCTCGGGATACCCGCTCTCCTCAGGCCCATGCGCCAAGAACGAAGGACGCTGTTTAGGCGCGGCAAACGGGGCAACGCAGCGGTTATCGGGCCGATTGAACACGAAGAACACGTTGCTGCGCGGATCCGGCGAGAGGTTGGCGTTGGACGCATGCAGCGTGTTGCAATCGAACAACAGCAGCCCGCCAGCTTTCCCTTTGGGGGCATCGATGCCGTATTTATCGACCAAGTGTGTCAACGCCTCTGGGCTCGGCACGCCCACTTCCTGCGCTTTCAACGAGCGCTTGTGGTTGTCTTCCGGCGTTTCTCCCTGGCAAGGCACGAATTCCATATGCGAGCCCGGAATCAACATCAGCGGGCCATTGAACTCGTGGTTGTCGGTCAAAATCAGCGAGGCGCTGACCGCGTGCATGTTGGGCATACCATCTTCAGCGTGCCAGGTCTCGAAGTCCGAGTGCCAATTGAAGCCTTTACCGGCAAAGCCCGGCTTGTAGTTGATACGCGACTGATGCACGTAGGGGTCGTCACCGATGATCTGACGAGCCGCACCAGCCACGCGCTCGTCGCTGGCAAGCGCCCCTAATCGCTCAGAAAGGCGATGCACGGCAAATAGTGAGCGAATCTCATGGCTTTCTGGCTCGGTGATGCTGAACGCCTTATCGCGATAGGCGTCGTTGCTCAGCAGGGCATTCATCTCTTTGCGAAGCGCCTCCAGCTCTTCGCCATCGATCAAATTGGGAATGAACAAATATCCCTTGCGTTCGAACTCATCGAGCTGAGCCTCACTCAGCGGTCCCGGTAGCGCACGCCCTTTTACGACGCCATCCTGGCGGGGCTGTGTGAGTGATGCAGGGGCTTGGGCCAAGCGTGTGGGATAAGCGTCTACCACCCTGGCATTGCCCGCCGTGGGCACGTCGGCCATCTCGCTATACTGTTTGTGGGCGGTCACATGGTTAAGCGGTGTATTGCTGACTGTCATCTAATCCACTCCTTGTATGATTAAACTTCAGTTAAAACGTGTCTCATTTAGAAACACAGCGCAGTAGATAGGGTAGCGAACCTTTCTGCGCTTGCAACCTAGGATGGCTCCTTTCATAACGTGGGTTATGACATTCACCTCCTCATCTCTGACTATCGCAAAACCAGCGTTCGCCCTTGCTGCCTGAGCCAGCGGATAGGGTCTGCCATGCGTCATCCGGCAATGCCGCTGCGATCTCGTCCGCTCGCGTGTAGTGGAAGCTCTGCCACCACAAGGATTCGTTACAAGCCACTTCTAAAACAAAGGGTTGTGAGCGCTCCTCCAGCCACAGACGCAGGCTGCGGTTACCGTCATAGACGCTATCCCCCGTCACCCAGGCGGCCGGTATGTCCTGATCCATCGCGCACTCCAGCATCCGGCGAGCGAGCTCGGGTTTGCTGGCAAATTCGACGTCATCAGGGATGCCCGCACGCCGACAACGCTCGCGGTCCAGTGTCCAGGATTTGGGCAAGTACAGGGCGCGATCCAGGAAGGCATGTCCCGCCGGGCTAGCGTAGAGAAGAAAGACCCCGATCTGACTATTTTCGATACGGCCAGCGGTGCCACTGTACTGGCGTTGCACGCCGGCCGAGTGCTGGCCTTTCTTGGTAAAGCCGGTCTCGTCCAGGACTAGGACACCCTTAGGCGAGCCCAGCGTATCGATGACCCATTGGCGGAGAATATCGCGTGCTACGTCCGCATCCCAGCGGGCACGATCCAACAGGTACTGTACCCCATCTGGGGTGGCATCGCCGAGCCATTCGGCAAGATGCCAGCTATTCTTACGTTCACACTGGCTGAGCAGCCCCTGGATGTAACGTAGAGCTCGAGCGCGCGTTTCCGAACGCGGAAAGAGCGGGCCTAACCGCTCTGCCAGGTCATCCAACAATGCTGAGACAGAAAGATCCAGTTCTTGCATCCTTCACCCTGTAATCGCTTCCATATCAACCACATGCATTGTAGCTTATTCAGTTACGACTGTAGTACTAGACCAACCTAAGCCCCAAGCACGATCATCACACTAAGACCCAACACGCCATAGGCAACCAGAACCTCTAGTGTAGTATTGTGTAGGTGGCCATACTGGCGTGTTCGGTCAGGAAGCCATTGACACTCAGCCAGCCCAAGTGCCGAGTCCACGCCCACCTCCCCGAACGCCAGCAACGCGCAGCGAAGCTCACGCCCGCCAACATTGTTGCTCCGAAGAACATCGCAGGATGCGGGGCATTCATTACACCAAAGTCGGGCCGAAATCGCGGGTTATCGAAAGCCTGACGCCAGTGAGCAATGCCATACTCACCCACCGAGACCACCAGCATCAGCCCCAGAAGTGCGAGGCCCCAGAACATCAGGGTATGGCGTGTGCTGCCCCGCCATCATTGACCAGCTCAGCAGCTGCACGAGAACCGCCGCGAGCAATAGCTATAACGGGGCTGTGCTCCGTATACCTCTTCGTATACCTCTTCCCCAGACCAATACCGCCACCAAACCAGTCAAGGCCTCCAGTGCCGCAACTAGCGATTCGACCGAGAGATAAGGGAGCGTCTCGGAAAGAATGGCCAGGCCCACGCCCTCATGCTTCAGAGCAAACAACAGATGCGAGAGGAGATCGTCATCGGCAGGCGCTCGCTCCGGCGGCAGGACGCCCAGCGCCAGGTGCCCATGAAGGTGCACATCACCAACGTTTTTCATCTTCATGCTCAGGAAGCGAGGTATTTCGTTCACTTCAGCAGGAAAATCTTCAGCCAACAACCAGAGGGGGATTTTTTCTTAACCCATCTCACTACACTACCGGCGCAAAGAGCAGCGCCAGATCCTCCTCGTCGAATAGCGGGCCGTCGCTCTTGTGCTCGGCGCCACCCTCAAGGATCGAGGCGGCGAGATCGGCCTTGCGCGCCTGCAGGTCGAGGATGCGCTCCTCCACGGTGCCGGCGCATACCAGCTTATAGACGAACACCGGGTTCTGCTGGCCCATGCGGTGGGCGCGGCCGGTGGCCTGGGCCTCCACCGCCGGATTCCACCAGGGATCGTAGTGGATCACGGTGTCCGCGGCGGTGAGGTTCAGGCCCGTACCGCCGGCCTTGAGGCTGATCAGAAATACCGGGATCTCGCCCTGCTGAAACAGCGCCACCCGCTGCGTGCGGGTCTTGCCCGGCGTGTCGCCGGTCAGGGTGGTGAAGGGGATGCCGTCCTTCTCCAGCGCCTCACCGATCAGCGTGAGCATCTCAGTGAACTGGGAGAAGATCAGGATGCGCCTCCCCTCCTCCACCAAGGGCCCCACCAGTTCGCGCAGTTGCTCCAGCTTGGCCGAGCGCTTGGTCTTGCGCACACTCTCCAGTTTGACCAACCGCGGGTCGCAGCACACCTGGCGCAGCTTGAGCAGCGCATCGAGCATCACGATGCCGGAAGCGGCCAGGCCGCGCTCGGCCACCGCCTGCTGCACCCGCTGGTGCTGGGCCAGGCGCAGGCTCTCGTAGAGCTCGCGCTGGGCGCCGCTCAGGGTGACCTCGCGACGGGTCTCGGTCTTCTCCGGCAGCTCGGCGAGCACCTGTTGCTTGGTCCGGCGCAGCATCAGCGGAGCGATGCGCCGGGAGAGCCGCTGGCGCAGCTCGACGTCGCCCTCTTTCTCGATGGGGGTGCGAAAGCGCTGACCGAACCACTGCTGGCTGCCCAGGGCGCCCGGGGCCACGGCATCGAGCTGCGCCCACAGCTCACCCAGGTGGTTTTCCAGTGGCGTACCGGTCATGGCGATGGCGCGGGCCACATTGAGCTCGCGCACCGCCCGCGCGGTCTGGCTGGCGGCATTCTTGATCGCCTGGGCCTCGTCAAGCACCAGCAGGCCGAAGTCGTGCTCGCGCAGGCGTTCGAGATCGCGGATCAGCAACGCATAGGTGGTCACCGCGAGGTCGGCACCGGGAAGCGCCTCCTCGAACTGGCGCTCGCGCTGAGCCTTCCCCCCCTGCAGGGCGACGACGTTGAGCTCGGGGGCGAAGCGTTCAGCCTCGGCGCACCAGTTGCCCACCAGGCTGGTGGGCGCCACCACCAGGGTCGGGCCGGTCAGCGCCCCGCGGGCGCGCTCATCGAGCACATGAGCCAATACCTGGACGGTCTTGCCCAGGCCCATATCGTCGGCCAGGATGCCGCCGGTGCCCAGCTCGGAGAGAAAGCGCATCCAGGCGATGCCTCGGGCCTGGTAGTCACGCAGCTCGCCAACTAAGCCCGGCGGTGCCGGCAGGCTGGCGGGCAGCTCGCGCAGGCGCCGGGCCAGTTTGGTCACGTCGTCTCGTCCCGCCCAGCACTCGTGCTCGGCCAGGGGCGCTACCTTCTCGGCGGCGGTCACCGGCAGGCGCACCGCCGCCTCGGGGTCGCTCTCATCATTCAACCAGTCGAGGATGGGCGCCATCAGCGAGCGCAGGCGCGAGAGCGGCATCACCAGGCGGCGATTCTCCGGCAGGGCCAGCGTCCAGCTGGCGTCCTCTGGTTCATCAGCGGCCGGCTCCAGCGGAAAGCCGGGATCCCGAAACAGGCGGCGCAGGATCGGCAGCAGGTTGAGGCGTTCGCCCTCCACCTCGATATCCAGCGCCAGGTCGAACCAGCCGTTGCCGGCCGGCTCCAGCTCGCCGTACCAATCGTCCGGCTCCACATAGGTGGGTTCTTCGGGAAAGTCGTCGCTGAAGTGAACCAGGCAACCCGCCTGGCGCAGCCGGGCGATCATCTCCCACCACTCATCGGGGCCGGCCAGGTGGGTCGACCATTCGAGGATCGTGGCCGGAGGACCCTCGGCATTCGGCAGCAGCAGCGACCAGTCAGGCAGCTTCAGATAGGCCGGCACCAGCTCGGCCTCGCGCAGCCACTCCAGGGTGATCATGCCCGATGGCAGCCCGCGCACCAGCGCCAACTCCGCCTCGGCATCGCGCTTGATCTTGAGTCGCTGGCCATCACGGTACCCCTGCACCCAGTCGCCGGGCTCCGGGACCACCTCGATACCAGCATAGTCAAGCCCCACCACCGCCGCACCGACTTCCACCCAGCGCGGCAGAGGTGCACCGTCACGAAAGCCCAGCTGACCTGCGGCTACCTGCATGGTGACCTTGAGCCGCGGCACCACATCATCCAGCTGGCGCTCCTCGACCTGATGCGGCGCCGGCAATGTCTCGGCCAGTGCCGGCGCCTCACCCAGGCGCTCACTCAACCAGCCACTCATCTCGGGGGGTAGCGGCGGCGCCTGCGCCACCCTTTTAAGCCACTCGGGACTACCGGCCAGGCGGCCGAACAAGCCCTGCTCAACGTCCAGGTAGCACAACTCGCGCCCACTACGCAGCACAAGCGCCGTTTGCGAGAGCAATCCTTCTGGCTGCGTATCCAGCGCCAGATGCTGTACCCCCTCTTCATCCGCCTGCCAGCGAGGCGCCAGCTGCCCGGCAGGGCCCAGTTCAAGAACGGGGCCCGTCTGCTTTTCATGGAACAGCAGTGGGAGCTCATCGCCTTCAAGCAGATTCCACAGCGCCCGCCCCTGCAGTGGCTGGTCGATGACCGCCGCACGGCGCATCTGACCTGATATCAAAGTGGACTCCTGAGGGCCGTGCAAAAGCAGTGTCAGGGCCTCCTCCTGGGCCGCAGGCCAACCACCCTCGGGCACTGGCACCAGGTCGGAGGCCGCCTCGATGATCCGTGGCGCCACCCACCCCGAGTGGCGATGGCTCTGGCGCGACGGACGCACCCACACCGGCACCACCCGCAGCACCGGCTCACGATAGGCACCGGGCGCGCTCAGAAACAGGGCGAGGCGATACTCATCGCCGACGCGCCGCCCTTCTGGTTCCTCCTGCAAGGCAGGCCGATCCGCCCGCTTCAGCCACGCTTCCCAGTCGCGCTTCAGGCGCTCGCGCTTGGCCGACGCCAGTTCGGCCGACGACGAGCGCTTGGCAAGCGGTGGCGCAGGGGGCGAACCGGGAGACGGCTCGAGGCTTTCCTCCGGCGAGGCGAAGCCCTCCTCGCCCATCTGATTCATGAAGGTCTCGATCAGCGCCACGGCATGCTTGCAGCGAACACCGACCGGGCAATTGCAGAGGGTAAAGAGCCCTTTCTCGAGCCCCCTTGGGTCAAGGTAAACCCGGGTCATGTAGGCCTGCTTGCGGCTACCGGCAACGCGCCCGAAGATTCCCAGCATGTCACTGCCGACCTGCAGGTCGAGCCCATCATGCACACGCCCCTTGTGGGCATAGCCCAACCCACGCGATAGGGTGGCGGCATCGAAGACGGTCGGCCAATCCACTTCCATCAGAGCCAAGTACAGATCCAGGGCAGGGTCTTCAGGATAACGCTCCGACATATTGGCTCCTTGAGGTCGATGTTACAGGGAACATAATGCTACCACGATCCCCCACGCCCATCGTTGCCGCGCCTCCTCCACCTCGAAGGCCACGACCTGGCTCTGCTCCTTCGAGAACTCCACGCCCAGCAGGTAGATCGGCATGCCCCGGTCGCGGTACTTGTCGGCGTAACCTTTGGCTTTTAGCTGCGCGAGGGCCCGCCCCTCTCCCTGAGCAGACCCGGCAGCCCCAGCACCGGCAGCAGTGCCTCGTTGAGACTCTTCATCTCCACCTCCTGGTTGAGGAAGCCCAGGCGATAGAGCGGCCGATTAGGAATCTCCTCGCGCACCTCGTGCAGCGTCAGGTAGACCGCCTGAAAGAGCAGCGCCATCGAGCGTGGCTTCAACACCCGCTACGTGGTCACCAGCCTGCGCGACTGCAACGCCGATTTGTTTCCTGGTTGCTTACGATTGACTCACATCAATCGCCCAGCAGATCGCGAGGTGTTGACTCTTGACTTCCTGCATGTTAGCCACAATATTTTGCAAAGTCTTGAAGAAAACCCTCGATTGAGGCTGCACGAAGGCGGAAATTGTGGGGGGCATGGCGGTTTCATCAAAGTGAAATCGATCGATGGATCAATGATCAGACCCAAGCAGGCAGAAAGAAGGAGGTGATACGTACAGATGAGCAGCCGAAGGCAGCGAAACATCCCGTGTTGCCTGTGAGCGCTATCCATAGCCGCAGGCAAACGGAGTGAGCGAGATTCTTCAACTTTTCTTCTGGAGGTGTGACATGGACATTGATTTCAAGAAATTGGCTCCCTGGAACTGGTTCAAGAAAGAACAGGAAGAACAACAGAGCGCTGCCTCGCTGCCCGTGCAGCGCAATGACCTGCCGGTAGCAGGCGGTCCCGTCAGTCCCATCCTGCAATTGCATCGCGAGATCGACCGCCTCTTTGACGATGCGTTTCGAGGCTTCGGTTTTCCAGCGCAGGCCATGCCGCGATGGCCGTCGGACTTGCCGGGCATGCTGAAGCCGGTACTTGACATTCAGGAAACCGACAAGCAATACAAGATTTCCTTGGAGGTTCCCGGCGTCGAGGAAAAGGATATCCAGATCACGCTCGACAACGACGTGCTGATGGTACGGGGCGAGAAGCGCCAGGAGCAGGAAAAGAAGGAGGGTGGCTTCCATCGCGTCGAACGCTCCTACGGCAGTTTCCAGCGTGTCCTGAACCTGCCTGACAACGCCAACCAGGAATCGATCAAGGCCGCATTCAAGAACGGCGTGCTCACGATCACGATGGACAAGCGCGAGGCCAGTGCGCCTAAGCAGGGCCGCTCGATCCCGATCAACGGCTGACGCCGATCGGCTCGTCCTCCGAAAAAACCAGGTGAAGATCGAGGCGCCGTTACCTTCGGCGTCTCGTCAAATCAGTCCTCTTAAGGAGCATCAGCATGGCCAGAAAACAATGCCGAGTCTGCGGCCAACCCGCCACGGTGCGGGTGGAAACCAATCTCAATGGTCGCCACAGCACTATGCAGTTGTGTGACGATCACTATCGCCAACTGGTGCGCCAGCAAAAGCGCACCGTCTCACCGCTGGAAGCCTTGTTCGGCTCGCGCAGCGGGCTGTTCGAAGACTTCCTTGGCAGCGACTTCTTCCGCATCGGTGACGACGCACCGTCCATGGCAACCGATACCGACGAGGTCGTCGATGCCTCGTTTGGCGAACCCGCCCCGGCTGCTACGGGTACAACGCGCAGGCGCGGCAGTGGGCTGGCCAGCCGTATCAGCGAACAGTCCGAGGCTTTGTTGTAGGAGGCCGCCAAACATGCCGCCGAATTTGGCCGCCCTGAAGTCGATACCGAACACCTGCTGTTGGCGCTCGCCGACAGCGACGTGGTGAAGACCATCCTGGGGCAATTCAAGATCAAGGTCGATGACCTCAAGCGGCAAATCGAATCCGAAGCCAAGCGTGGCGAGAAGCCGTTCGAGGGCGAAATCGGCGTGTCGCCCCGCGTCAAGGACGCACTCAGCCGCGCTTTCGTGGCATCCAACGAACTCAGCCACTCCTATGTCGGCCCGGAGCATTTCCTGATCGGGCTGGCCGAGGAAGGCGAAGGCTTGGCCGCCAACCTGCTGCGCCGTTACGGCCTCACACCGCAGGCGCTGCGTCAACAGGTGAGCAAGGTGGTCGGTAAGGGGGCCGAGGACGGTCGCGCTGAGGCGCCGACCAACACACCTGAGCTCGACAAGTACTCGCGCGACCTCACCAAAATGGCGCGTGACGGCAAGCTCGATCCGGTCATCGGCCGTGCGCAGGAGATCGAGACCACCATCGAGGTGCTGGCCCGGCGCAAGAAAAACAACCCGGTGTTGATCGGTGAGCCCGGCGTCGGCAAGACCGCCATTGTCGAAGGACTGGCGCAGCGGATGGTCGCCGGCGAAGTACCCGAGACGCTGCGCGACAAGCGCTTGGTGGAACTCAACATCAACGCCATGGTGGCAGGCGCCAAGTACCGCGGCGAATTCGAGGAGCGCGTGCAGAAGGTGCTCAAGGAAGTGACCGAGCACCAGGGCGAGCTGATTCTCTTCATCGACGAGGTGCACACCATCGTCGGTGCCGGCCAGGGTGGCGGCGAAGGCGGGCTGGACGTGGCCAACGTGTTCAAGCCGATGATGGCGCGCGGCGAACTGAACCTGATCGGCGCCACCACGCTCAACGAGTATCAGAAGTACATCGAGAAGGACGCCGCGCTGGAGCGTCGCTTCCAGCCGGTGATGGTGCCCGAGCCGACGGTAGCGCAGACCATGATGATCCTGCGTGGCCTGCGCGACACCTTCGAGGCGCACCACAAGGTCAGCATGACCGAGGATGCGATCATCGCCGCCGCCGAGTTGTCGGACCGCTACATCACCGCGCGCTTTTTGCCTGACAAGGCCATCGACCTGCTCGACCAGGCGGCCGCACGCGTGAAGCTGTCGGCCACGGCCCGCCCGGTGGCGGTGCAAGAGCTGGAGTCCGAACTGCACCAGCTGCGGCGTGAGCAGGACTATGTGGCCTCGCGCAAGCAGTACGACAAGGCCGCCGAGCTGGGCAAGCGCATCGAGGCCAAGGAGACTGAACTCAAGAAGCTCGTCGAGGAATGGGAACGCGAGCGCGCCTCGGGCAACGCCGAAGTCAAGGCCGAGCATGTCGCGCAGATCGTCTCGCGCCTGACCGGCATTCCGGTCAACGAGCTGACGGTGGAAGAACGCGAGAAGCTGCTGCATCTGGAGCAGCGGCTGCACGAGCGCCTCGTGGGCCAGGACGAAGCGGTGCGCGCGGTGGCCGATGCCGTGCGGTTGTCGCGGGCGGGCCTGCGCGAAGGCAGCAAGCCGGTGGCGACTTTCCTGTTCCTCGGACCGACCGGCGTGGGCAAGACCGAACTCGCCAAGGCGCTGGCCGAGTCGATCTATGGCGATGAAGGTGCGCTGCTGCGCATCGACATGTCCGAGTACGGGGAACGCCATGCCGTGGCACGCCTGGTGGGGGCGCCTCCGGGTTACGTCGGCTACGACGAGGGTGGCCAGCTCACCGAGAAGGTGCGGCGCAAACCCTACAGCGTGTTGTTGCTCGATGAGATCGAAAAAGCGCACCCCGACGTCTACAACATCCTGCTGCAGGTATTCGACGACGGGCGGCTCACCGACGGCAAGGGCCGGGTGGTGGATTTCACCAATACCATCATCATCGCCACCTCGAACTTGGGCTCGGACATCATCCAGCGTCGGCTGAAGGCCGGCGGTGCCGGCGGCGAGGAATACGAGAAGGCCAAGTCCGAGGTGATGGACGTGCTGCGCGGACACTTCCGCCCCGAGTTCATCAACCGCATCGACGAGATCATCGTCTTCCATGCGCTGGGCAAGGAGGAGATCCGCCATATCGTCGGCCTGCAGCTCGATCGTGTGGCCCGCAACGCCTCCAGCCAGGGCGTGACGCTGACCTTCGATCAGACCTTGATCGACCACTTCGCGGAGGAAGGCTACAAGCCCGAGTTCGGCGCGCGTGAACTCAAGCGGCTGATCCGCAGCGAGCTGGAAACCGCGCTGGCGCGCGAGATGCTGGGTGGCGGTATCGGCAAGGGCGATCACGCCAACGCCCGCTGGGACGACAAGGCCGAACGGGTGGTCTTCGAGCGCCAGGAGCCACCCGCGCAGCCGGCCGAGCCTGAAAAGCCCGATGCCGCGAACGTGGCCGAGGCACCGCCTAGCGACGAGAGCAAGGCTACGCGCAAGAAGAAGCCGGCGGACGGCGAATCTTGAGCGATGGGTGGCTGTCGTGTTCGACCCCAACGGGCTGACATGGGCAGCCACCCTCGTGTCGCTGGCGGTCGCTATCCCACCGCTTGCCGGTCTGGCCCACCTGGTGGGACGCGCCACCGGCCAGTCGATGCATAGCGACCCCAGCCACACAATCTTTGACGAAATGCGCTCCGAGTTGCAGAAACTTTGGAACCTCTGTTTCACCCCTAAGGAGCGTCACCTTTGAACGAGACGCCTCAAATCTCAGCCCGACACGGCGACCAGATTAACCAGAATGCCCATTCTGGCAGTTGGCATCTCGATCTTGGCTCGCAACTCCTCACTTGCTCCGATGAAGCCTGCCGCGTGCTCGGCCTGGATGTTGGTGCGCCAATAGCCTTCGAGCGATTCCTGCAGTGCATTCACCCTGAAGACCGCCCCCTCTTCGATAGGGCATGGGATGCTGCCATGTGCGGAAAGTCCCTTGATCTGCAGTATCGTATCGTCAGCGGAGGGCAGGTTCGCTGGATACACCTGCGGGCAACATTCAAGGGCGACGCCTCTGGTCGGCCCAGAGCGGCAGACGGGACGGTAGAGGACATCACCGATCTCAAGAGGGTCGAGCAGGCGCTGAACTCTATGCGCCGACAGCGAGAAGAGTTGGCCAGCCACGTTCCCGGTATGCTTTACCAATACCGTCTTCGTCCGGACGGCAGCTCGGACTCCCCGTTCCATTAACGTTTCATTGAAAGAGAGAGCAACGCTTATGCATAAAGAACCTGGCCACACGACCCTTGACGAAATGCGCTCCCAGTGGCGGTTGATGACGGTTTACGAGCGCTTCGAGCAGGTCGTCGCTCTCGTTCTGTCGGCGGTCATTGCCGTCATCATCGTGGTGTCGCTGATTCAGTTGATTCGGCTCGTCTTCACGCTGCTCGTCATGGATGCACTGAATCCAACGGATCATAAGGCTTTTCAGATGGTATTCGGTGCCACCATGACGCTCCTGATCGCGATGGAATTCAAGCATTCGATCGTCAAAGTGGCGCTGCGTAAGGAAAGCATCATCCAGGTCAAGACCGTCATTCTGATCGCGATCCTGGCACTGGCCCGCAAGTTCATCATCCTTGACCCCGACATTGATCCTGCCAAACTGGCCGCCCTGGCGGGGATGATACTGGCCTTAGGTCTGACCTATTGGCTCATGCGTGAACGCGACGACCGGATAAGCGAGTGATTGGATCATGGCTCTTTATCGTCTAGACGATCGACACGATGCTAGGTCGTGGCACCGCTGGCGAGTTATAGCGCCGACCTGCGCCCCAGAACGACGCTTCAACCACCATGTTACAGGCGCGTTGAAGCTCTCGAAGGGTAATAGGTATATAGGGGGTGGCGATCAGGTGTGCGTAGCCAGCAGAAAGCAGACCGTTTTTCTTTGGTGGCAACGACCATCCCAGCCGCAGCACCCAGGCAAGAAAAAATCTCTAGGCTCTTCCAGCAGGCCTGAGCGCTACACGGGGTCGCAGAGTCCCGGAATTCGTGCAGCTGTGAAATGGCTAGGTCTTCCTTACTTTTATCGAAGGCCTAGTACCTTGCAGTATTTCTATACCCACCATAGACCCAACAAAAAAGGCCACCCGCTTGGGTGGCCTTTTGTATTCTCTAATGCTTTGCTTTTCAACCACTTAAGTGGTGCCGACACCAGGAGTCGAACCCGGGACCTACTGATTACAAGTCAGTTGCTCTACCAACTGAGCTATGTCGGCGCTTCGCATTTTCTTGAGAACTTGATTGGGTTGCCGTTAGACTAGCCAATCAACAAGAAATCTTGTTGGCAATGGCTGGGGTACCAGGATTCGAACCTGGGAATGCCGATACCAAAAACCGGTGCCTTACCACTTGGCGATACCCCAACGTTGTGGTGGCCAGAGACGGAATCGAACCGCCGACACGGGGATTTTCAATCCCCTGCTCTACCAACTGAGCTATCTGGCCCTTGCCAACGGTGCGTATTAAACCAAAAGCTCCTCTTTTCGTCAACACCTTTGTGAAACTTTCTTTCTAGTCACGTGCTTAGGGCACATCAGGCGTTGAACCAAAAGTGGCAAAGGCCACGCCATTCGTGGCTTTGCGCTGCGTTTCTAGGTTTATGCCTGGCTGGGCGGCACGTACCCTTCTGCTTGGTCGGTGGTTTCGTTATCTAGAAAGCGCTGCATCTGATCCATTAGATAGGTGCGTGCTTCTGGCTCCAGCATGTTGAGGTGCTTCTCATTGATCAGGCGGGTTTGCAGCGCCTGCCACTCTTCCCACGCTTTTTTAGATACCGTGGCCTGAATCTCTTGGCCCTGCTTACCCGGCAGTGGCGGGAACGGCAGCGCGGGTAGCTCTTGTTGATACTTGCGGCAGAATACCGTGTTGCTCATGGCGTGCTCCTATTGAGTACGTTGTGTGTAGGTGGCTGTCAGCCTGTGATGTTAGTAAGAAGGCCCTGGGGTTGGGTCTAGGGTAAATGGTGCCAACTGGCTTAACAGCGATTTAACCGGTGCCGCTAAGCCTAACGCAGGCGGATGATTAACGTCATACCATACGCCGCTTTCGCGAACGCCGCTGATTCGTTTGCAGGTAACAGGCTGCGGCGTAATCATCAGCTTAAAATGGCTGAAGGTGTGGGTGAAGCTGGGCAGCGCAGCGTGGCGCTCGGGGGCTTTGGTGTTGTCTTCCAGCCAGTCGTTGAGTTCGCTGTGGCGCTCAAACTGCGGCAGGCTCCATAAACCGCCCCATAGGCCGCTAGGTGGCCGCTGCTCTAGCCATACGCGCCCTTGTGGGTCGCGTAGCATCAACATAATGGTTTCGCGGGTGGGGGTGGCTTTTTTGGGCTTAGATTCTGGGTAGCGCTGCGGCTCGCCTTGGGCGTAGGCGCGGCATACGTCATTAAATGGACAAATCAAACAGTCGGGTTTGCTGCGCTTACACAGTGTCGCGCCAAAATCCATCACGGCTTGGGTGTAATCCGCCAGCCGTGTGGTGGGCGTAAAGTATTCGGCCAGCGCCCACAGCGAGCGTTCTACTGCTGGCTTGCCCGGCCAGCCCGCTACCGCGTGTAGACGGGTGAGCGAGCGCTTTACATTGCCATCCAGAATAGCGGCCTGCCGGCCGGTGCTTTGGGAGATAATCGCGCCAGCGGTAGAGCGGCCAATACCAGGTAGCGCCATCAGCGTTTCTACGCTCTCGGTGGGTAGCTCGCCACCGTGCTCTTCCATGGCGACCTGGGCCGCTTTGTGCAGGTTGCGGGCACGGGCGTAATAGCCCAGGCCCGTCCAGTGGTGCAATACGTCATCTTGCGGAGCGGTGGCCAGGGCTTCCAGCGTGGGGAAGCGGGACATAAAGCGCTCAAAGTAGGGAATTACTGTAGCCACTTGGGTTTGCTGCAGCATAATTTCAGACACCCACACCCGGTAGGCGCTGCGGGGCGACTGCCAAGGCAGGTCGTGGCGGCCATGCTTGTCAAACCAAGTGAGCAGCCGGTGTTGAAACTCTTCCGCCGGTAGGCACGGCGTGGGCATATCGGCCATTGTTATTCCTTAAACACTCGCTATGAACGACAGCGCCGGCGGTAAGGCCGGCGCGTGCGGTGCGTGTTGCGTTAACGCGGTTAGGCGTTAAGCCGTCTTTGGTTAGTTAAACAGGCGACGAATACCGTCACGCAGCTCTTGGCCTGCGCCTTCGCCTAAGCGCTCATCAATGCGGTCAATGGATTCACCAATCCGCTCTTCTAGCTCTTTTTCTACTCGGCTCCCAGCTTCGTTACGCAGCAGATCAACAACCGATGCTTCGAAGGCGGTGCGGTCGAAACGGCACCACTGGGTTTTGTCATCGCCTACATGGCCTTCACAGCGTACCGGCAGCGATAGCTGCTGAAGCCGTGGGTTGACTTGGCAGGCGGCGTCAGCGGTATCCACTAGCCGTGCGTTCACCTGTGTCGTGAAGTTGAGGCTGTTGAGGTTGAAGTCACCCTCCCCTTGCACGTCGATGCCCGGCAGAGTAATCAGCAGGTCGTCACTCTCTACAATGCCATTGCGCACTTGGAAGGTGGCGTCAAAGCGTTCAAAGCGAGTGTCTGGGTGCCATTCGCGCTCTACCTGCTGGCCTTCCAGCTGGGCGACCAGCTCGCACATCTCTCGGGAGATGTTGGTGCGTAGAATCGCGCCATCGTTGAGCCGCGCGGTTAATTCGCCGTTGAGGTTGCTGGTGAGCACATCGCGGCGGTTGCCTTGGGTAGTCAGCGCGCCGTCTAGGTTGAAGCGTCCGCGCAGCGGGGCCTCTTCTTCGCTGAAGGTTTCGATTAACGGTGCTACCTGCACATTGCTAATGCTGGGCGAGAGCTGCCACTCCAGTACATCACCAGTGGCATCCAGCTGGCCGGTGGCGCTCAATTCCCCTTCGTAGAAACGGGACTCAAAGGCAGTGAGGCGGTGGTTGCCGTTTTCACCGCGCAGCGCCAGCTGAGTATCGTCAAAAGTCAGCCCAGCCAGTAGCAGTTGGTCGACGCTCAAATCGCCCTGAAGGGTGAGCGTACTTAACCATGCCTGGGGCAGCAGCGTTCCGCTGGTTTGAGCAAAGGCTTTACGCAGCAGGCCACGGCTGGCTTGCTGCGCGGTTTCGGGGCCAGGCAGGTAGTGATCCAGATTGAGCGTATCGCCTTCTAGGTTGAAGGAGAGCTGGGTACCATCCAGCGCGGCGGCAATATCGCCGGTAAAGGTGCTGTCATCTACCACCAGCGAGAGGCGCGGCAGGGAGATACGCTTCAAGCTGCCTTCGATGGGGCTGGTGAGCGCGACATCGCTAAGTGCGGCTTCGCTGGCAGTATTGAGCTTCACACCCGTGCGGGAAATCCAAGGCCGCAGCGTAAACGGCGCGGCGGTCAGTTGCCCGCTGTACTGCGGCGCGTCCAGCAGTTGCTCGACATTCAAGTGGCCGCTTACACGCAGGCCGTCCGGCCCGGTGAGCTGAACCTCTTTAAGCTGCGCGGTTTGGGCGGCAAAATCGGTTTCCAGGCCAAATGCTAGGGCAACGGCAAGACTGCCTTGCCAGTTTTCTGGGTGGCGCAGCCCAGCTTCCAGCACGCCTTCGGTAACGCTTAGTTGTTGCTCAGCTAAACGGGCAACAATTTCAGCCGCTTTTAAGCTGAGCTGCTGCGGTTCGCTCGCTTCTCCCTGACGGGTATGCGTGGTTAGCTGGGTGTTTTCAAAGATGATCTGTTCATCTTCTAGGCCAAGCCGCAGGCGTGTTTCAAGATTTACCTCGCTGGTCATGTTTGGCGCGCGCTCAAGCTCTTCGGCATCCAGCCGGTCATGCTTAGTAAGCGTGAACATGGCTTTTAGCGGGAAGGAGCGTACCGGATTCACATTGGTGCCTGAAATATTCAGCGGCTGAACCCGCCAGAGCGCTTGATTCTGCTCATCGCGGTAACGAATATCAGCATTTTTTACTTCGACGCTGGCGATGCTTAATACCACCGAGAGGCTGCCTGCATCGGCATTGGGGCCAGCACTTGCCGGAGCTAGCACGGTTTCAGCGGATTCGTTGTTGTGCTCAGAGAGTCGCTCCAACAGCGGCTGCCAGTTGCCCTCGCCTTCAGCGTTCTTCTCCAAATTGAGGCGCATGCCATCCAGCGTCAGGCCATCCACGGCAATCTCTCCGCGCAGCAGCGGAGCAAAGGCAACGCTCACTTCAGCACGGTTAATGGCGGCGAAGGCGGTTTCATCTTGTGCTTGATCAGGCAGCCAGGCGCGCGCCTGCTCAACGCTGACACCAATACGAGGGTAAAACGACCAGGTAATCGGGCCTTCCAGAGCTAAGTTCAGGCCGGTTTGCTCCTCTACCACAGCGGTTAAGCGTGGTTTGAAGTCTTCTGGGTCTAAAAAGGTGGTGACGTACACCACGGCGGCCACTGCCACAATGGCTAAAATGCCTATGGCGGCCAGCAAAATACGTAATAGCTGTTTCATTACCCTTTTCCTTGTGGGTCTAGCTCAACAAAATCACTGGTCGCCGGCAGGTCCGGGGCAGAAGACGAGGTCTCGGCAACGGGTCGAAAGCCTAATTTCGATAGCAGTACTCGGTCTGCCAGCGGCAGAGTGGTGGTAGCAATACGCAGTACGCGGCCATCTTGCTTGGCTTGCTCGCCCACTAGCGCCATCAGCCGTGAGCCGACACCGCGACGACGCGTAGTTTTACGCACGCATAGCTCAGACAGCCACCAGGCGCGGTCGTCGGCTTCTTGCACCGCCACCGCGCCTAACAGGCGGTCATTGAAGTGGGCACAGGCAAAAAATTGCTGTTCCTTTAAATGCTGTTCGATAAATGGCAAAACCGTGGGAGTGGGCATGCGCTCTTGGGGCGCGTCTTCATATATGCGCACTAAGTCGATGCGCACCTGCTCTTCTGCTTCCCAACGGGCCTGGTCGACATATTGCAGTGTCACCGGCATGGTGAAATCCTCGTTGCCAACGCAGCTAGGCTGCTATGTTAGCGCCGCAAACAGCGGCGACATTCCCCGCATTGTAGCGGATGGGGGCGCCGATTCTCTATAATGGTTGTTTTGGCCGCAGTTGCTGCCCGCCGATTATTCCTCAGAGTGCGCCCCGGCGCAGGAGATGCAACATGTCAGCGCGTATTGCCACGGTAAGCCGTGACACCAACGAAACGCAGATTACGGTCAGCGTCAACCTTGACGGCGAAGGCCGCTTGAACTGTGAAACTGGCGTTCCGTTTCTAGACCACATGCTGGATCAAGTGGCTCGGCATGGGATGGTAGATCTCGATATTCATGCCAAAGGCGACCTGCATATCGACGACCACCACACCGTTGAAGATTTGGGCATCACCCTGGGCCAGGCATTCAACGAGGCCATTGGCGATAAGCGCGGCATCTACCGCTACGGCCACGCTTATGTGCCGCTGGATGAGGCGCTCTCTCGGGTAGTGATTGATTTCTCCGGCCGCCCCGGCCTTTATATGAATGTCGAGTTCACCCGCGATACCATTGGCAGTATGGATACGCAGCTGTTCTGGGAATTTTTCCAAGGCTTTGTGAACCATGCTCGAGTGACGCTGCATATCGACAACGTAAAAGGCTTTAATGCTCACCATCAGGCCGAAACCATTTTCAAAGCCTTTGGCCGCGCACTGCGTATGGCCGTTGCGGAAGACCCGCGCATGGCTGGGCAAATGCCCTCTACCAAAGGCAGCTTATAATGCCGATCGTTGCGGTTAGCGGCGTAACGGCACGCCTCTCGCCTACGAATCTATCGCCCACGACCTTAAGGAGCGCTTCATGACCATTGCGGTAATCGATTATGGAATGGGCAACCTACACTCCGTGGCTAAAGCGCTTGAGCACGTCACCCATGAGAATGTGATCATCACCCGCGACCCACGGCGTATTCTGGGCGCTACCCGTCTAGTGCTGCCGGGCCAAGGGGCGATTCGTGACTGCGTTGGCGAACTCGAACGCACCGAACTGCGCGGCCTAGTGGATGACGTGTTAACCCGCCAAGCCAAACCGCTGCTGGGCATTTGCGTGGGCCAGCAGATGCTGATGGAGCGCAGCGAAGAGAATGGCGGCGTGGACTGTTTGGGGTTTTTCCAAGGCAGCGTAGACCGCTTCCCGGCCAATATGCGCGACGCGCAAGAGCAGCGCTTGAAAGTACCGCACATGGGTTGGAACCTGGTGAATCAACACCACGACCACCCGCTCTGGGCAGGCATCGATAATCATGAGCACTTCTATTTCGTGCACAGCTATTACGTCAATGCCGCCGACGATGCCCAGGTATTCGGCACCACCCAGTACGGCAGTGTGAGCGCTCACGTGGCGATTGGCCGCGATGCCACCTTTGCCGTGCAGTTCCACCCGGAAAAAAGCTCCCGTGCGGGCCTGCGCCTGCTGGAAAATTTTGTCACCTGGACGCCCTGAGAGGTTTCACTATGTTGGTAATTCCCGCGATCGATCTCAAAGACGGCCAGTGTGTGCGCTTAAAGCAGGGCCGCATGGACGATGCGACCTCCTACGGCGACGACCCGGTGGCCATGGCCGCGCGCTGGGTAGAAGCAGGCGCGCGCCGTTTGCACCTAGTGGATTTGAACGGTGCCTTTGAAGGCAAGCCGGTGAACGGTGAGGCGGTCACCGCCATTGCCCGCGCTTACCCGAACCTGCCGATTCAAATTGGCGGTGGCATCCGCTCGGCAGAGACGATTGAACACTACCTCAGCGCCGGTGTTTCTTACGTGATCATCGGTACCAAAGCGGTCAAAGAGCCTGAGTTTGTGGGTGAAATGTGCCGCGCCTTCCCTGGCCACATTATTGTTGGCCTGGATGCCAAAGATGGCTATGTGGCCACCGATGGCTGGGCAGAAGTCTCCACCGTCAAAGCTACCGAGCTTGCCAAGCGCTTCGCTAACGACGGTGTTTCCAGCATTGTGTACACCGATATTGCCCGCGACGGCATGATGCAGGGTGTCAATGTGGAAGCCACCGCCGCACTGGCCCGCGAAGGCGGCCTACCGGTGATCGCCTCCGGCGGCGTAACCAATCTGGACGATATTCGTGCCCTGTGCGATGTCGCCGATAGCGGCATTTTGGGCGCAATTACCGGACGGGCGATTTACGAAGGCAGCCTGGATGTCGCTGAAGCCCAGCGCTTAAGCGATCAGTTGAGTGGAGGTAGCGAATGAGCTTAGCCAAACGCATTATCCCCTGCCTGGATGTGGATGCCGGGCGCGTGGTGAAAGGCGTTAACTTTGTGGGTATTCGTGACGCGGGCGACCCGGTGGAGATCGCTCAGCGCTATAACCAGCAGGGTGCCGATGAAATCACCTTTCTTGATATCACCGCGAGCCACGAAGACCGCGCCACCACGGTGGATATGGTCGAGCGTATTGCGGGTGAGGTGTTTATTCCCTTAACCGTGGGAGGCGGCATTCGTACCTGCGACGATATCCGCACCATGCTGAACGCTGGGGCCGATAAGGTCTCAATCAATACCGCGGCGGTGACGAACCCCGAATTTGTGCGTGAAGCCGCCGAGCGTTTTGGCAGCCAGTGCATTGTGGTGGCGATTGACGCTAAAAAAGTGTCTAAGGAAGGCGAGCCTGACCGCTGGGAGATTTTCACCCACGGCGGCCGTCGCCCCACCGGCCTGGATGCGGTGGAGTGGGCCAAGGAAATGGTCGAGTTTGGCGCAGGCGAGCTGCTGCTGACCAGCATGGACCGTGACGGCACTAAGATTGGCTTTGATCTGGGTGTCACCCATGCCATTTCTGAGGCGGTGAGTGTGCCGGTGATTGCTTCCGGCGGCGTCGGCAATTTAGATCATTTGGTGGATGGCGTGCTGAAAGGCGGTGCCGATGCGGTACTGGCCGCGAGTATCTTCCACTTTGGCGAGTACACCATTCCAGAAGCAAAACGCTATATGGCCGAACGCGGCATCGAAATGCGTTTATAAGCCGCGCGACGTTTTAGGCTGGGGCAGTTACTCTGCCCCGGCTTCCTCATCCAGTGTTAGCCCCAAATTACTAATGCCGTTATTGCGCCCAAGCGTGCGAATCTCTTTGAGTGTTGTTTTATTGATCGACCCGCTGACCGCTTCCAGAACCGCATCTTGGAAGTCGTTTTCGTCTTCCATCAGCGGATGGTCGCGAATGATCAGCGCCAATGCTTGAGCGTCCACTTCCCCTTCGGTGAGTTCGATGAACGCCCGTACACCAGCCCGCGAGGTGCGGCTGACATCCAGCACGGCTTCGGGGGATTCGCCTTGCAGCGTATCGAGTAACGCAGAGATCGACACGACCGCATCCAGCGCCCGACGTGCGCCAAAACTCTCATCGCCCTCCGGCGGCTCGCATTCGGCCAGCTTTTCCGCTTGGCGGGCAAAGTCGATGCTGGCGTTGGGTACGCTAAGGCGCTCCCATACAAGATTCAGCACAGTGCGCAGGGTGTGCCCATCGCCATGGCCGCTGGTTTGCTCATAAAGGGCGTAGTTGGGTAACAGCCGCTCGCACAGTGCTGCCATAAAGGCTTGCTGGGCGGGCAGCGGCAGCAGTTGAAGCCGCTGATAAAATCCTGGGGGTTTAGCCACCATGCTGAATTCCTGAGTCACTAGGTTTGTGAAACTGAGTCTATGAAACTGAGTTGGTGAAATGAACGCGATGCGTTATCGTCGCACCCACGCAGCGGGCGACCCCGCGGCGTTTGATGTGCTCGGCCGGCGAGGAGATTACCATGCATATTCATCTGCTACAGCACGGCCCTGACCATGGTCCCGCCCGTCTGACCGACTGGCTTGAGAGTATGGGCCATAGTTACACCGTTTTTCACCTCTACGCGGGCGAACTCACGCCTCGCCCTGGGGAGTGCGATGCGCTCATCGTGCTAGATGGCCCCGAAGCCCTGTTGAGCGAACCGCCCGCTTGGCATAAAGCGGAGCGCAAACTGATCAATCGCTACTTGGACGGCCAAAAACCTATTCTGGGCATTGGTCTAGGGGCGCTATGGATCGCGGAAGCGCTTGAGGCGGTCGTCGCCCCTGGCACCTACCCCGAAACCGGCTGGCATACCGTCACTCTAGCCTCGGAAAGCACCTTCGACCTACCCGAGCAGTTTGAGGCCTTTATGTGGCACCGCCTGGTGTTTAGCCTACCCGATGGCGCGCTACCATTAGGCGGCAGTGCCGCCTCCCCGCTGCAAGGGTTTAGCTGGGACGCAGGCCGCGTGGCGGGCCTGCTATGCCACTTTGAAACGACCCAGGCCAGCGTAGCACCGCTGCTGAACGCCAACGAGCGGCCCACGGCGAAAAGCCCTTCCAGCGGGCACTTTGTGCAAACCGATGAGCAGATACTGGAAGACCCCACGCGCTTTCAGCGCTTGGCACCGCTGTTAGATCGCGTCATGACCCAGTGGCTGAAACGCGCTTAACCCCCACCACCTGCCGCCGCTAAGCACTCCACTGTTTGGCAGCGGCGAGACAGCTCTCCCAATCGCCTATATGAAGTTCTGTGGGCCGGTTTCCCTGCTGTTTCTCCAAGTGGTAACGGTAGAGCGGGTCGTAATATTCGGTCAGCAGCGGGGCAAGCCACGCCTCATGGGCTTGGATATCCCCGGCGGCATGGGCACGGAAAGCCATGGCCTGCATACGTTGCAAACGCTGTAGCCGGGCATTGCCCAGGCGTTTTGCCAGCCGCTCTAACGCGCTCGCCAGTTGACGCTGCATGCGCTGCCACCCTTCCTCTGGGCCAAAGCGAGCGGCGTAACCCTGCTCTAGCGCTTCGATATAGTCGCGGCGTAGCTGATCTAGCCGCCAATCTAGCGGCATTTCGATACGAATACGCGGCGCTTGCTGTAGGGCATGCCAAAAATCGAGCGGGAGATTGGCATTGCCAATCTGTCGGGACTCATCTTCCAACACAAGCTTACCCGGCTGCCCAATCAAACGCTGGCCCAGCGCGTGCTCAAAATCGATTTGGGTGGTGGGTTCGTCGGGCTGCCGCCCAAAAGCAGAACCTTTATGATTGGCGCAGGCTTCCAAATCAATGCCGTTGGGCAGTTGGTTAATCAGCTTCGTCTTAGCGCAGCCGGTGAGCCCTGCCACCACCAGCATAGGCTGCTGCGCGGCTTCGTCAATCCGTTGGCAGAGCTGCTGGCGTAGCGCTTTCCAGCCGCCTTCAATGCGTGGGCGATGAAGCCCTGCATCGACAAGCCACTGCTGGGCAATTTGCGAGCGCAGACCGCCGCGAAAGCAGTAGATACTCGCATCCGGGTGCTGGGCTAAGTAGGCCTGCCAAGCGGCGACACGCGCTTGCTTTATTTCACCGCTGACCAGCCGCTCACCCAGCGCGATGGCGGCTTGCTGGCCCTGCTGCTTGTAGGCAATGCCTACCTGGTGGCGCTCTTCATCCACCATCAGCGGTAGGTTGACCGCCCCCGGCAGGCTGCCTTGGGCAAACTCTACCGGGGCGCGTACATCAATCAGCGGCGTGTTTGACGCAATCACCTTAAGGGACGCAGGCGTGGTCGGCAGGGTCATCCAATAACCTCGATTTTAGCGTCTCCCTGGGGTGCTTTTAGGGTACCGAACGGCTCCAACGTTAGGCCGTACTCACGACCAATACGCTCAACGTCATCTTCCCATGCGGGGTCTACGCTAATCAGCAGCCCGCCAGAAGTTTGCGGGTCGCAGAGCCACTGCCAGTGGGCTTCATCCATGACGGGCAGCGCGCTACCCAGGGCGTCGCGATTGCGTACGGTGCCGCCGGGCACGGCACCTTGGCGGCGATAGCCTTCCGCTTCAGCTAACCGGGGCAGACGGCGGAAATCAATCTGCGCCATCACACCGCTGGCACTGCACATTTCGGTGAGATGCCCTGCCAAACCAAAGCCGGTAACATCCGTCATGGCGTTGACGCCCTTCACTTTGGAGAGCGTGATACCAATGGTGTTGGGTTTGAGCATGGTTTCACGGGCTAGGCCATGATGCCCGGCTTCTAGCAAGCCGCGCTTTTCCGCTGTGGTTAATAGCCCGACGCCCAACGGTTTAGTGAGAAACAGCAGGTCGCCGGGCTTAGCTTGGCTGTTGAGTTTTAAGTGCTCAAGATCGACCAGCCCGTTCACTGCTAAACCAAACATCGGCTCAGGGGCATCAATGGAGTGACCGCCGGCCAGGGCAATGCCCAGTTCACGGCAAACGGCCTGGGCACCCGCCACCACATCACCGGCGATTTCTGGGCCAAGTTTATCCAGCGGCCAGCCTAAAATGCCCAGTGCCATGACCGGTGTGCCACCCATGGCGTACACATCGCTAATGGCGTTGGTCGCGGCAATACGGCCAAAATCAAAAGGGTCATCGACAATAGGCATGAAAAAGTCGGTGGTGGCAATCATGCTGCGACCGTCGCCGAGATCGTATACGGCGGCGTCTTCACGCCCCTGGTTGCCCACGATCAGCCGCTGATGCCCGGCTGCCGGTCCGGCCTTGGCGAGAATGCCATCGAGTACGTCCGGGGCGATTTTGCAGCCGCAGCCCGCTCCGTGGCTATATTGGGTTAATCGAATCGAACTCATCATCCCTCTCCTTTTTAGATAAGCATAGCCGAAGTTACAGCGCTTCTAGCGCATCGCTCAATTTATCCACGGGGATCACTTCCATGCCTTTGGGTGCCTGCTTAGGGGCGTTGGCACGCGGTACGATAGCGCGAAGAAAACCGTGTTTGGCCGCTTCTGCAATACGCTCCTGCCCACTGGGTACCGGGCGTATCTCACCGGACAAACCCACTTCGCCAAACACGACCAGCTCTTTCGGTAAAGCGCGGTTTTGCAGACTCGACACGACCGCCAAGAGCACGGCGAGGTCGGCGCTGGTTTCCAGCACTTTGACACCGCCCACCACGTTAAGAAATACATCCTGATCGCCGGTAAACAGTCCGCCGTGACGGTTAAGAACGGCTAATAGCATGGCGAGGCGGTTTTGATCGACCCCCACAGCCACACGGCGGGGATTGCCCAGCGCTGACTCATCCACTAACGCCTGTACTTCTACCAGTATGGGTCGCGTACCTTCCCACACCACCATGACGAGACTGCCCGGCGCTTGCTCCTCTTGACGCGAAAGAAATATCGCGCTGGGGTTTTTCACCTCTTTCAGCCCCTGCTCCAGCATGGCGAATACGCCCAACTCATTGACCGCGCCAAAGCGGTTCTTCTGCCCACGCAGCGTCCGAAAGCGGGAGTCGGCACCGCCTTCCAGCAGCAGCGAGGCGTCAATCATATGCTCTAGCACTTTGGGACCCGCAAGGGTGCCATCCTTGGTGACGTGGCCCACCAGCAGCAGCACGGTATTAGTCTGCTTGGCAAAGCGGGTAAGCGCGGCAGCGGATTCGCGTACCTGGGCAACGCCGCCAGGGGCAGAACTGATATCTTCCAAGTGCATGGTCTGAATGGAGTCGATGACCAATATTTCCGGCTTCTCCCGCTCGGCCACCGCTAGAATGGTCTCTACGCTGGTTTCCGCTAGCATCTTCAGCCCGTTAGTGGGTAGCTGCAGGCGGTGGGCGCGCATAGCCACCTGGGAAAGCGACTCCTCCCCCGTGACGTAGAGAATACGCCGCTGCTGGGCAAGCTTACAGGCAGTTTGTAGCAGCAGCGTCGATTTACCAGCCCCTGGGTTGCCACCCAACAAAACGGCGGAGCCCGGCACCAAGCCGCCGCCTAGCACGCGGTCAAACTCTGCAAAGGTGGAGCTCAGCCTTGGCACCTCGCTTAAATCGACATTACTGAGGTCGACTACATCTCGTGATAGATCGCCTGCGTACCCGGCGCGCCCGGTAGTGGTGCCGCTACCGGGGCGAGCGCTTGCCAGCTTGACCTCCGTTAGCGTGTTCCACTCTTGGCAGCTCGTACACTGGCCCTGCCATTTACGGTACTCTGCACCGCATTCGGTGCAGACAAAGGCACTTTTCGCTTTTGCCACTGCCTGTTTGCTCCTTCTCTTGCGTCACGTACTAAAGGCTAGAAGAGTGCTCAGAAATGCAAAAGGCGGCCAGTGGCCGCCTTCGAGCGTCGCGTAAGGTCTTACTGACGCTGTAGCTGCAGCATCTCGCCATTTTCGAAACGGCGGCGCTCAGGGTCGATCAGCTCCAAGGTACGCTCATCGATACGCTGGAAGTAGTAGATTTGGCCGTCGCCGTTCGGCGTCAGCTCGTAGACCGTCGCATCGGGGTCAGAGGGCGTACCGGTCAACACTTCCCAGTTACCGGCATAGTTCTCGTCCGGCGGTGTCTGGGGGTGATTACGGTAAGTCGCATCCAGCGTGAACGTCCGCTCTTCCGGGGCGCTCATCTCTTCTCCCACCAACGTTACATCCAGGTCAATGCCGTCACAGTTACGGCAAGGCAGAGTGCCTTGGTAGTTAGCCTGTGATGCGGTCATGCCTGCATCTTCGCGCTGATCCGTTGGGCCAGCTGCGCAGCCCGCCAACAGTGCCAACATAGCCGAACCGGCTAGCAAACTCCTGAATTGCATTGGGTGTCTCCTTATCGTGTTGGACATACATTTCTTTCGCGCGCTTATGACAGCATAACCGCTACAAGGTGCGACGCCCACCCCCTCTGACGTAGAAGTAAGTTCTCACCTAGCCTGCATGGGAATGCTTGCGCTCTAGCGGCCATCAGGCGACCATGGTGCCATTACCGCTAGGATAATCAGGTTACCCTTATGAGCCAATATTGGAGCCCAGCCGTTAGGGAGCTTACCCCTTACGTGCCAGGCGAGCAGCCCCGTGAACGCGTTATCAAACTCAATACAAACGAGAACCCGTACCCACCTGCCCCTGGTGTCAGCGAGGCACTACGCAACTATGCAGTTGATCATTTGCGTCTCTATCCTGATCCGACGTCCTTGGCCCTGCGTGAAACCTTGGCAGACACGTATGGTGTAAGCGTAGCAGAAACCTTTGTTGGCAATGGTTCTGACGAAGTGCTGGCGTTCGCGTTCCAGGCGTTCTTCTGCCATGGGGCACCGCTGGATGTACCGTCAATTACTTACAGCTTCTACCCGGTGTATGCCAACCTGTATGGCGTGGAACTGCGCAAGCATCCGCTTAACAATCAATGGGAAGTCGACCTGGATGCGCTTGCCAACGATTCCGAACGTAGCGGGGTGATTTTTGCCAACCCCAATGCGCCTACTGGCCACGCTCACTCCCTTGAGAGCATCGAAGCACTGCTGAAACGTGTGGCGGATCGCGTGGTGTTGATCGATGAAGCCTATGTCGATTTTGGCGCAGAGAGCACGGTGGCACTGGTCGAGCGTTATCCGAACCTGCTGGTCACCGGTACCTTTTCCAAGTCACGCAGTCTGGCGGGCTTACGTCTAGGCTACGCGATTGGCTCCCCTGAGCTAATCGAAGGCTTACAGCGGGTAAAAGATTCGTTTAACTCCTATCCGGTCGATAGCTTAGCCAGTGTGGTCGGTATTGAGGCAATGAAAGATACCCAGCACTTCAACGCCTGCCGGGACAACGTCATTACTACCCGTGAGCGAACCCGCCAACGGCTGGAAGGGCTGGGCTTTGAGGTACTGCCCTCAAAAGCCAACTTCCTGCTGGCTCAGCACCCTGACTTTGCCGGTGCGCAGCTGTTTGCGGGCCTTCGGGAGCGAGGTATTTTGGTACGCCACTTCAATACCAATCTACTCAACAACTTCCTGCGTATTTCCATCGGCACCGACGATGAGATGGATAGCTTCATTGAAGCCCTAGAGTCACTCTCCGGTTAATGGATTATCCAGCTCTCTGAGTGCTTAAATGCAAAAATCCAGCCATATGGCTGGGTTTTTATTTCATGATCTCTTCGGCAATTTTCTGCGGCGCAACAAAAAACCCAGCCGTTTGGCTGGGTTTTTTGCGGTATAAGTGCCTGACGATGACCTACTCTCGCATGGGGAGACCCCACACTACCATCGGCGCTAAGCGGTTTCACTGCTGAGTTCGGCATGGGATCAGGTGGTTCACGCTCGC